>JBDREV010000025.1:0-5725 GCA_043819375.1 Candidatus Woesearchaeota archaeon | reverse complement strand
AACTGCGATGTTGTTATCTGTGATTCAAACATTGAGAATGAATAAAAAGAACGTGCTGTTTGGATTACAGGATATATTGAATAATCCTGAAGCTTCAGGATACTGAAGTATTACGTAAGATATATTCTAGAGAAGATAGTTAAAAATATACAATCATTTCTTGATTAATTTAACCAAAAACTATTTTAAACTCCTCTCTCTTCTGATCAACTAGGTGATAAAATATGAAATTAATCCTGATTGGTCCCCCCGGCTCTGGAAAGGGCACTGTTTCTGAACGATTAACAAAAGACTTCAAATTAATGCACATCTCTCCAGGAGAACTACTCAGAGAAGAGATAACCAAAGGCACTTCTTTAGGTACAGAAGTAAAGCAGTACATGGACAGAGGAGAATTAGTTCCTTGCTGTATTGTTTCTGAGATTGTCCATCTGATCACTCTTAATCATGATAATTTCCTGCTAGATGGTTATCCCCGAACGTTGGAACAGGCTAATCTGCTGGAAAAAACAACCGAGATAGATCTGGTCCTCTCTTTAGACCTCTCTGAAGAGACTGCAGTAGAACGCATCTCTGGCAGGCTGACCTGTGAAAAATGCGGGTTCTCTTACCATCTGGAATATATCCCTCCCAAAAACGCAGGGATCTGCGACCAATGCAGTGGAAAACTGATTCAAAGAGCAGATCAGAAGCCAGAGATAGTCAAGGAAAGATTCAGAGTTTACAAAGAACAAAGCCTTCCGCTCATCAACCATTATCAAAAGAAAGGCCTGCTCAGATCTATAGACGCTTCTGGAACACCCCCAGAAGTCTATGCTTTAGCTAAGCAGGCAGTGGAAAAAGATTAGCTCAGCAGCCATCTCCAGATCGGTCTCACTTTGATCAGTTTATCTCCCTCTTTGATCTCTTCTTCTTGGTCTGAGGTGAGAATCAACCCCTCTTTTAACTTAAACTCTGCCATAGCTTCCAATAATCCTTTAATCTCTCTATCCCTATTCTCACCCAATCTTTCTGTAACCTGGATGGCTTCAGTAACAGTTATGCCTTCACGGATTATAAAATCACATTCGGTTTTCCCTTTATAGAAATATACTTCTTTGTTCTTTCTTTTCAATTCTAAAAAAACAACATTTTCAAGCATCCTTCCTAGATCCTTACTTATCCTAAAACCGAATAATCTGGCGATGGCGGTATCAATGAAATAAATTTTTTTATTATAGTAATTTTGCTTTTTTAAAGAAGAATCATACCTTGAAACTAAAAAGCAAAGATAACTGTTTTCTAAATATTCAAAGTATTCTTTGATGGTGGTTGCACTGGTTAGGTTGGTTAGTTTTCTTAGTTGATTAAAACTGATTTCCTTACCAAGATTACTGACACTGTAATAAACAACTTCTTTGATTGGTTTTTCTTGGGGCAACTTATACCTAGTGATGATATCGCGATAGATTATATTTTCATAAACCGATTTAAGATATTCTTCTTTTTCTGTTAAAAGATATTCTGGAAAACCACCTTTATCCAAGTATTCATTGAATAACCTTTTAAGCAGACTTTTTTCATTTGAAGTTAATCTACCCACATCAACCGGCTGTTTTTTGAAATCGAGAAATTCTCTAAAAGAAAAGGGATGGAGTGAAAAAGTTATGTTTCTTCCAGTTAAATGAGTTCCCAATTCTCTACTCAACATACTTGCATTAGATCCACTAAGATACACCTTTTTTCCTTCATCATGTAATCTTCTCACAAATCTTTCCCATCCCTTGATGTTCTGGATCTCATCAAAGATAAAGATCTCTTTTTCTCCAAACAGTTCTATCAAAACTTCGTAAAGTGATTGAAAATCGTCTAACTTAAAATTTATAAACCTTTCATCATCAAAATCAACATAAAAATGTTCAAGATCCTGTTTGATCTTAAACAGCAAAGTGGATTTTCCACATCTACGTACGCCAGAGATTATGATTACAAAAGGCGTTTTAAGATATTCTTTGATCTTTTCACTTAGTTGCCTAGGGACATAAACTATCTCCTTTTTTCTTTTACTTTGTTCAAGCAAGATCTCTTTTAGTTTTTCTTTGTCCATAACTAAGA
Organism: Candidatus Woesearchaeota archaeon; assembly: GCA_043819375.1. GTDB lineage: Archaea > Nanobdellota > Nanobdellia > Woesearchaeales > GW2011-AR9 > JBDREV01. Next base: position 3,631 of record JBDREV010000025.1, on the reverse strand, counting down.
GAATGCTTGTGTATTTATAAATATTTGGTCTGATAAACCAAAAAAATCTATAATCATTTGGTCTGATAAACCAAATAACTCTTAATTTAAGATAAAACTAGGTAAAAATAAAAAAAAGAAAATATGAACCTTATTCTACCACGGTATACTCTGCAGGCAGAGTCACTTCTGAAGTACGGACACTGTTTTCACCGATCTTGTTGAAGACTGCATCTTCTAATACCAACTCCATATCATCTTCATGGGTGTAGATCACTTTCTTCAGAGGGATACCATAAAAGTTATCCAGATACATCCGGACATTGTTTCCGTTCTCTTTGTATTCAATGGCAGTAGCCTTTCTGTTATTGACAAATCTTTCTTCTGTCCTTTTAGCATCAGCAGGTATCTCGGAGATCAAATCCAGGGGAGTAACTTCTAGGTCATGTTCATCATAGATCAAGGTATAAGCTTTGTTAAGATTATCTTCACAGGTGATAGATGTTTTAGTGCATAAACCAATAGCGGTTTCTTTGACGTCATCAAGATAGACTTCATTGTAATATACTGCACTCTGCAGCTTGACAGCCTTGCTCAACACTTTCTTGGCTTTGCCTTCTTTGTAGTAAGCTTCATAAGTTGCTCTGGGTTCATAATTACCATTAACATTTAATTTTCTTCCCTCAAACACATAATAGAAACTGGTGATATCTTTAGTCTTATCCAGCAAAGCTTTCACTTCCGGAGCATATTGCGGAGCGGCAGGCATGGTAGGGACAGTCTTAACCACTTCTACCTGTCCAGTTGTGGGAGTTGGTGTCGTTTCTACAACTTGTTCGGGTTCTGAAGTCACATCCTCTTTTTCCTGCTGCTCATAGACACAAGCAGTTAGCAAAAGAAGGGTCAAAGCCAAAATTATAATTGCTGATTTCATCTACTCCAATACACATATTGGATATTTAAAGTTATTGCTTTAGAAACTAGGTTTAGATGTTTAATAACTGATAAGTAGTAAAAATAGAAAAGTTTATAAATCACTAGCCATTTAGATCTAGAATGGATACTGAAACTATTGGACATATTGTAGGAGCTGCCTGTGCTGCAGCTACGGTTGGTATGTTCTATGGTACTTTATGTATGAACAAGTGGATTGTGAAGAAGACGGAAGAATCTCCTGAACAATCACCCAAAAAAAGAACTAAAAGACCTAGCTTGATGATGGAAGCCCTGGGCATGGAAGAAAAAACCAGCTCAGACATTGAAAACTTATACTCTGCTGCGGAGAAGAAAGTGGATGTGTTCAATCAACGTTATGGAAATACCTCTGGCGCTTCAGAATCAATCAATGTATCAGTGACCAAAGAATCAGATTTAGAAAAAGCTTTAGCAAGATTAGGTACTGAACTGCTTTCTAAAGGAGAAGTGGTTAGATTAAAAGTAATCAGAAACACAGATAAAGTCTACTTGACTGCAGAGTATAATCCTTTCTAAGAAAATATCTCTTTGATAACTCTTGTTGCATAACTACCTTTCCCTAGACTGAAGGAAACAGTGGTCTTTTTCTTTCCTGGATTCAATTCATCTTCACCTTTCTCCAGCACCTTGAAGTCAATAACTTCTGCAAAAACTGTCCGAGATTCTCCTTCCTGGCTCAACTGCGGAATCTGCCTGATGATGAAATCAGACAAAATTACTTTTTCTTTTTGCATCAGTTCTTCAATTATCTTTTGGATCTGGGGATAAGCAGTTAGGTCTGTAGCAAATCCAAGCAAAGGAACTTCTTTAATCTTCAGACCACTGTCCAGGGCCATTTCCACAGTCTTGTTCCAGAGATGACTCTGGTAGGCATTTACATAAAGACGCAGCAATCTGGGAGGTATACTCTTCAAAGCACCAACATAATCATTATTTTCCACCCCCAAATTAAGCAATACACAAGCTTCCCGAAAATCTTTTTTGATGATACTCTTGCCCACTGCAGTATTATTGCTGCCAAATCTCTGCTCATCAAAATAGTTAATGATCTGTTGAGGAAGATTAAATTCAAGATCATTTAAACCTCTGACAGTGATTTCAAAACAATTCCCTCGTAGATCACCCAGAGTCAAAGGTTGATCATGCTGTCCAAGGTATTCAAGAGAAACATCTTTGATATTTAAATCCTGGATCTTCTTGTATTTGAGAGAGATTACCTGCTCAGTAATTGCAATCTTGTCCTTATTCCCGGCAAATCCGATATCTTTGAGCGGAATCCTCAACCTTCTGCTGATCTCTTTGATAATATCTAAAGTATTCCAATTCTTCTTTTTCAGCTTGTAATAAAAATAATTTCCTTTACCGGCAAGATCCAATTCATTAATCTCCTTGACGATGAAATCTTCCGGAAGCTGTTTTATTTGATACATCTATCTTGTTTGTCTGCACCATTATAAAATCTTTTTCGTTGGAAATCTATATAAACGATAAGTGCATCATAATTAAAAAAAGATGGTGAATGCAATCATTGCAGTACTGGTGGCTTTAGGCCTTGCTTATCTTTTGGCTGAAGTGCTCAAGAAATTAGGTATTCCTCGGGTGGTGGGACAGATCTCTGCAGGAATCGTGCTGAGCATACCTCTGTTCAAGAATTACTTGTTTACAACTGACAATCTAGAAATCATCTCTTTTCTGGCTAATTTAGGGATTATCCTACTTTTTTATTACATTGGGTTGGAAACTAACTTTCAGGCTTTCACTAAAAACATCAAAAAATCAGTGCTAATCTCCTTGTTGAATACCTTTCTACCCTTAGCTACTGGTTTTTTGGTGATGTTCTATCTTTTCGATTTTTCGTTGCTGGTCAGCCTCTTGATCGGCATCTCTTTGGCTGTCAGCGCCCAATCGGTGTCTGTTGATCTGTTGGAAGAACTGAAGATGATCAAATCCAAGCTAGGAACTTTGATCATCAGCGCTGGTGCAGTTGATGATATTATTGAACTGCTGTTAGTCAGTATCTTGTTTTCAGTTTTTCATGTTGCAGTCAGCAATCTCACTCTCGGAAAATTAGCATTAGACATCACTTTGTTTGTTTTAGTAATTATCTTGGCTAGGTTACTTATTATACCCTTTGTTCTAAGATTATTTGATCGTCAGGGTTCAAGTACTGCCCGTTTTACAGGTTCATTGTTGGTGGTGCTGATTATCGCTTCTTTAGCAGAATATCTGGGAGTGGGCTTGTTCATCGGGGCGATGATTGCTGGGATGATTGTCCGGCAGACTATCTTTAAAGAAGAAAATATTCCTAATCGGGATGAGAAGGACATTGCCAACTCGATCCATATCTCGGCCTTCGGTTTTTTGATTCCCATATTCTTTGTCTGGATCGGTCTGAATGTTGATCTAAGCACACTCTGGAAAGAAGCAGGATTTATTTCAATTCTATTGCTCATCTCATTATTTGGAACTGTGGGGGGATCTGCCTTGGCAGTAGTTTTAGCTAAGGGAAAATGGAGAGACGGCTTTATCCTGGGCTGGGGCTTAAGCCCTAAAGGAGATGTAGAATTAGTTATTGCTGCCCTTGCCCTGAGTACAGGTATCATCCATGAAGACCTGTTCACTGCTTTAGTTATGGCTGCTCTTTTGACTACAATCATTTCTCCGATTGTGTTTAAGA
>JBDREV010000024.1:0-12869 GCA_043819375.1 Candidatus Woesearchaeota archaeon | reverse complement strand
GATTAGAAAAATAAAAATCGGGAAAGGATCGATCGAGTTCAAAGACACTTACGAAGTAATAATCGAAAAAAAAAGTCACAAAATTTGGTACTGGAGCTAAAGTGGATTGCCCAAAAGAGTATCTTGGAAGAAAAGTTTACTTATTAATCAGATGAGATGTGGGTAAAGATAAGGCCGTATCCCAGCAAAACTTATAAACAAAATAAATAACCTTAACCCATGCCCAATAAATTCAATCCATATGAAGTCACAGGAAAGATAGACTACGACCGGATTGTCAAAGAATTTGGGATCCAAAAATTAACTTCTGCAGATCTGAACCGGATAGAAAAGATTGCTGGCGAGATCCATCCTTATCTGAGAAGAGGAATCTTCTTTGCCCATCGTGATCTTAATTGGTGTTTAGATCAATACGAAAAAAATAACAGATTCTTTCTCTATACTGGCTGCGGACCTTCCGGACCGATCCACCTTGGCCATCTGGCTACCTGGATCTTCACCAAATGGCTGCAGGATAAATTTGGAGTGGAGTTATGGTTCCAATTTACTGATGATGAGAAATTCCTTTTCAAAAATCAGAGTTATGAAGAGATCCAAAAATGGACTCACGAAAACATGCTGGATGTGATCGCTTTAGGTTTTGACCCAAAAAAAACACATTTCCTGATTGACACCAAACATGCCAACATTATGTACCCTGAAGCGATCAAAGTGGCCAAGAAAATAACTTTCTCTACAATCAAAGCTGCTTTTGGATTTAAAGATTCCAATAATATCGGCAGCATCTTTTACACTAGCATGCAGACAGTGCCAGTTTTTTTGCCTAATGTGCTTAGAAAAGAAAAACGACCCTGTCTGATTCCTTTAGGCATTGATCAAGATCCACATTTCCGCATCTCCCGAGATGTAGTGGAAAAATTGGGTTATCATAAACCTGCAGTATTGCATGCTAAGATGATGCCTCCTCTGACAGGAGTGGAAGGCAAGATGAGCAGTACTACTGCAGAGATGGCTATCCTGACTACTGACGATGCCAAGACTGTCAAGAAGAAAATCAACAAGTATGCTTTTTCAGGAGGACAGGCCACCATTGAAGAGCATCGGAAAAAAGGAGGCAATCCAGAGGTTGATGTTGCTTACCAATGGTTGAGATATTTTGAGGAAGATGACAAAAAACTCAAAAAGATTCATGATGATTACAAGGCAGGAAAATTATTAAGTGGAGAACTGAAAGCCATTCTCATTGATAAGATCAATCTATTCTTAGCTGAACATCAGAAACGAAGAGCAGGTGCAGAAAAACTGCTGGAAAAATTTATCTATAAATAATCACAATCTTTAAAAACAAAGAAATGATTCTATTTAATAATTAGAGGTGTTGAAGAATAGATTCTCCAGACCTCTAATCAAAATTAGAGGTGATAATCATGGCTAAGAAAGCCGCTAAAAAAAGAGTTTCTAAACGTAAGACTGCAAAAAAAGCAGTCAAAAGATCTTCTGCTGTAAAACGTGTTTCTTCCAAACCTAAACCACAGCCTTCCCGCTGGCATGCTGTGCCTTTGAAAGGAAGTTTTATGGTCACTGCTATCTTGGGAATCTTACTCTCTTATTATTACGTGTTCCCGGTCAGCTATAACTTTGGGATCGCCTGCATGATTATCTTTGCAGTGATGTTCTTTGCTGCCATTGTCAGCATGACCAAAGCTCCAATCCAGGTAGATTAAGATGGCTAAAACAATCCACAAATGGGAAGTACCTGCTGAAGGGCATTTTATGTTTAAGGCAGAAACAGTTCTGTTAGGTGTGTTAGTGGTGTTAGTATTTGGCTTTGCATACGCCACATTTGGGAGCTGGATCAGCACTATCCTGATAACTTTGCTATTCATTGTTATCTTCTTAGCCGTGCATCGCTTGACCAGAAAGATCTATCCGATGAAGGAAAAATATGAAGTCACTTCTTCCGGAATATCTATCCACAGCCGCTCGGGTAAAAAATCTTCTAAAGTACAGATCAAGCATAAAGATATCAAGAGGGTTAAATTGGATAAATTTCTGCATGGCGGCAGGATCGAGACCAAGAAAGGTAGGCATCCTCTCTACTTTAATACTAAAAAAGAAGTTGTTAAGTTAGAGAAGGTCTTGAAGAAGAAATTAAAGATGTCTTAAAAATTCTTCGGGAGTTATTTTTGCTAATCTTAAGATTCCTTTTAATGTTCCTATTTTCAATTCTTTATGCATCGGCACAACTGTTCCCACTTTACCTCCTTCTGTATATCTAGACAATCTGACATGACTCCCTGATCTTCCACCGATTTCAAAACCAAATTGGTTACAAAGAATTTTTACAGCATCATGCCCCGAGACTTTCCGCAACTGTGGCATTCTGCTTTACCTCAAAGATTGTTATAATCGGTTTTTCCTTTGATTTCATCGGAAATTCATCTAGATATAATTCAGTAGCTTCTCTCAAGTTAGAAAGGGCTTCTTCTATTGTCTTTCCTTGACTGGTGGTGCCTACTTCAGGGCATTCAGCCACATACATATCTTCTTCTTTATAGATAACTGCTGTTAAGTTCATCCTGTCTTAAGGGGGTTGTAAGTTTATAAAACTTCTTATTCCTTAAATTTATTATCAAACTTCTCTTTAGCTTTCTGTTCCTTGTAATGGACAGTGTAAGAAGCTCTTTTCCTGAATAGGGCCAAAGCCATGTTGATCAGGTCTGTCTGGTAATCTTTCAGCCCTTTCTCCTGCATCACCGCTTGAGCATCATCAATAGACTGCTTGAGCATCTCAATGTTGTCTTTCCTGCATTTCTCCTCTTCTGCCTGCTCTTCTTCTTCAGTCAGGAACACTTCTTCCCATCTGGGATAGTTGCTGCCTTCAATTGTTCGTGGGAAAGTTTTGGAATATGGCATTTTAAATCACCAAAAATTGTTAACATTTCATCTTTTAAATAATTATTCTTTTGGATACTCCCCTTCCAGCACTTCCTTGATCCGCATAGAGATCTTCTCTCCAACCTTCTCTGTTTCCTGCAGCTCCAACACAGAAGCATTAGCCAGATTCTTGATGGAGCCGAACTTCTTTAGCAGTTCCTGAGCCAGCACCAGACCAACCCCCGGTAAAGCGGATACTAAAAACTCCTGCTGCTCTTTCAAAGTCAACGGCTTCCGCTCATGAAGTGAGATATCTCTCTCCTTATCCTGCTCCCGTTTGGCAATCACTGCCAACAATCCAGCAGTATCTTTAGCATTTTTAGTATAAAGGATTGGTACACCATAACCAATAGTGATGGCAGCTAACATCCCCCTGATGGCATTGGCATGTACTTTACGTAAACTATACAGATCTTCTTCACCTTCAATCACCAATAAGCTCCGCTCAAAATTACGCCGTAAATTCTTCATCTGCTCCAACAATCTTCCATCAATGATTGAAGCCACAAAATCAGGCTTGGTCTTCAGTTCCACCCCTACTCTTCCAGATAAGATATAATCTGCACTCTCCAATTGTTTAAGCTCCAGACTGATCCCCAGCTCGATCAGTTCCTTGACCACCCAGTTATGTTTTTCCCGATGGTCCGCCAGCACCAATACAGCTTTCTCTTTCGTAACAAACCGATCCAGAGTGGTATTAGCCAGCTCTTTCAAAGAAAAATCCTTCTTGATCTTCTCCAAGTCACGATACATCTTTTTCTCCTTATGAAAAGCGCTCCAGCGATAACCTTCGTCCCTAGTCTTCTCCGTCATCAACACCAACACGCGACCTTTCTCCAGACGACCAGTACGCCCTTTTCTCTGAATTGTTCTGATCGCAGAAGGAACCGGCTCATAGAAGATCACCAGGTCAACAGCAGGAATATCTAATCCTTCTTCTCCTACAGAAGTGCAACACAAGACATTGAACTCTCCCGCCCTGAATTGATCCAGGATCTCCTTCTGTTTTTTCTGCGATAAGCCTGTATCTCCTTTCTTGACCTGCCCCACAAAAATTTTGGCAGAAATCCCAGAAAGTTTATCCAACTCGCCTACAATCTCAGACGCAGAATCACGGAACTGGGTGAAGATGATCAATTTCATCCCTTCTCGCTTGCTTTCCTCGACAATAATCTCCCTCAGCTTAGTCATCTTGGGATGCTCAATCTCTTTCTCCACCAACTCATCCACCAAAAACACAGCAGATTTGAAATTTCCATCTCTGACCAGATTCTGCACTGCTTTCACCTTAGTGGTCAAAGATTCTTTTCTCAATTTAGATAGATAAGCATGTAAAGACTTTACCCCTTGTGTCTCCAACAATTCCAAAGCATGCTGCACTTTCAAAGCCTCAGCAACCAAAGAAACTGATTTTAATAACCACAGATCATGGTCACCAGAGGAGATCTTTCCTTGCAACTGTCCCTGCAATTTTAACAGATCAGTCTTACTCAGACCAACATAACTGCAATAGCCATAGCCCTGCACCTCTTTCAGTTTGCTTTTGTAACAGTCTTCCAGATACTTCTTGATCTTAAGAAATTCCTCAGGCAAACTTACTTTCACCCAGTCATAATCAACCTTCTGGATATAAGGCTGGACATCCGCATCTTTAGGAGTACGCACCTCAACTTCCTCAATAAATAAATTTGTGCAGATTTCTTTAATCTTTTCCAGATCTGATCCGGGAGAAGCAGTCAAGGCCAGAATGCGAGGAAATCGGGCCAGTTTATTATACTGTTTGGCCAGCCAGACATAACTATAATCGCCGGTAGCATGATGACTTTCGTCAAAGACTAAAAGTGAAACTTCTTCCAAGTCAATCTTTTTGTTGATCACGTCATTCTCAAGTCCTTGTGGTGTACTCACAATAATAACTGCTTCTTTCCACAATTTTGCTCTTTTTTCCGGACTGACATTTCCAGTGAACAGAACAATCTTATCTTCATCAATCTCAAGATATCTTCTGAAACTAGAAACGTGCTGTTCACATAAAGGCTTAGTAGGACTCAGCACTAAAATCTTAGAAGAGGGATATTGCTTCAGCCGCTGAGCAGCCAGCATAAAAGCCAAAGCAGTCTTACCCATCCCAGTAGGCAGCACTGCCAGTGTATTTTTCTGAGCAGCAGTGCTAAAGATGGTCTCTTGATATAAACGAGGAGTGAAGTCTTTGAGCATGTTATTCTTTAATTATCAAATGTTTATAATATTAATTGTAATCAAAACAAGATAATTAAAATGAGATAACTCCATCTACAAAAAAACTAGAGAAAGTTCAGTTAAGCTGTTTGCCCCTTAAGACTACTTTACCTTCCTTCTTAACCCAATCCACATTGAGGTTCTCCAGGTCATTGATGACTACATCATTCCCGGTAGGGAAGAAGGAGAAGCTGACCAGGTCTTTGACCTCTACTTCTGAGACTTCCTTGCACTCAATCACCTTCCTAGGCTCTTTGCCTTTAAGGTGGGCATTGTTCTCATCAAAGAGGGCAATCAGTACTGACCATAGCCCTTCACGGTTCTTATTGGGCTTCCTGCTCACAATTGCACTTTTTGCTTTGTAATTTCTCATTGATTCACCTATAAAATCCTTCGCTTTTAAAGATTGCTATAATTTTTTTATAATGTATATAGTAGGATATACCGAAGCCGATCAGGAAAAATAAAGCCGTCAACATCCGACTAGCCCAGATCGCACCTAACAGATAGCCGAACAAAAATCCGGCAATCATCAGGATAAAAGGAAAAATTGGCTCAGTGAACCGTTTGATGTAAAAAACTCTTCCGCAAAGAAATCCACATAAAAAGATCACTACATATACTAAGCTTGGACTAGTCAACAGCAAAGCCACCACAAAACCCACCAACAAAAAGAACATCGCTAAGGTTTCTGCCCAACTTTCTTGTAATTGTTCCCATTTCATTTTATCATACCTCTGAACCCCACAGCCAGGCAATCGCTCCGGCAATCAGACCCACAGTAATCCCAATAGTCAATCCCCATCCTCCTCCCCACAACAATAAGAGAGCAGATGCAACCACTATCACCACGCTGAGGAAATAGATCGCTCTTGATCCGAAAAAGATCAACAAGCCATCCATCTTAGGGAGAGGCAAGACTGAACAGGCCGCAAAGATCAGACTGATCATCAGACCAGTCTCAAAAAAGAGTACTGAAGGAAAATAAAAGTTAAAGATCCTGAACACAGTTGCTGTGATCAGGCTGCCTAATACTCCCCACATGCCCACTACTGCCTGCTCTTCCATACTATAACCATATCTAAACTGTCCCAATCTTTGCCTGACCATAAAAGTTATTGCTGCTCCCCCCGCCAAAACCAAGGTAAGACTTCCTGCACTGACAAAAGTTAACACCAAAGCAATAATCAGACCAACATACCAAGCCCGAAAAGTAACTAGATATCCAGTAGAAAGTGCATACATCTTCTGCGGAGCTAAGTGTCCAAAAAAAGAGATTGCCGCCGCTAAGATAGCAAACAAAAGATTTTTCAAACCGATAGTCAGATTAAATGTATCTGCACCCCAATCTTTAAAAGAGAAAATAAACCCAGTGATGATGATTCCAATCAGAAAGGCCACTAGCTCTTGCTTAGTGAAGCCGAAATATTGCCTCATCCTGGCTTTTAACTCTGGAAAACTCACCATCTTTTGATATATAGAAAAATAGAGTATTTAAAAAGTTTTAGTTGTCAAAATTGGTTTTCAGGTTATATTCTTTCCATCAGCCACAATTTCCAGTTGCTGTCCCCTCTTTTGACAGTTTCTTCTGCCAACAGACGGAATTTCTTAGAGATGGTCACTTCCCAGCTTTCTCTGCCCATCAGCATCAAGGTGCCTTTCTTTCTTAGTACATAATTAGCCTGATGATAGATCTCATTCAGCTGGCCTTCATCTTTTCTGGTGATCTGGAAAAACAACCTGTCTACTTCACCTTCAGAAAATTTCACATCCAGCTCATCCAAACCATGTTTGGTCAATTCTAAATATTGTTCCACTCCAGCAATCTTAGCATTCTTACGAGCTGCCCTAAGATTCATCATGCTCTCATCGAACCCGTACACTTTTCCTTCTTTTACTCGAGCATCGAGCTGATCAAAAAACTCAGTGAAATTGAACCCGGCAAACAGGGGGAACTTCCTAAAAGCAAACTCAAATTTTTGAGAATAATGTACAGCCTTTCCGCTGTTGAATAAGGCTGCCTCAATCAAAACAGTGCCATCTTTGATAAACCCCAAGACCAATTTCTCCCCTTTAACAAAACCACTTTTTCTGATCAGATAATACCCCCAATCCCCTCTCAAAGAAGCAGGATTGACAAAGACCCGATAATTTCTTCTGGCCAGATCAAATCCGCAGACATCCATACCCATAAAATATTTGTTACCATCAAAATAGACCAGCACCACCAATTCTGGATTTTTCACATCAATCTCAATCTTAAAATCCACTAAGGGGAAGATCTTGCCGGCAATATTTCTGCTGATCTCCAAGCGGTTATCCTGGCCTTTCACTCCTTCCACTTCAATCTTGAACTTAACTCCTTCAAAAAAATAATCCGTCCAAGCCACTTTAGAAAATTTGACTTTTTCTAGATCAGCATTCTTCTCCAAACCGATCAGGACTTTCTTGAAAGACTGCCCTTGATAAGCCAAGGCAGCCAGCTCTTCTTTACTGACCTCTACTTCAATCACCCCTTGGCCCGCAATCTTGCTGGCTAAAGAAACCAATCTTGTTATCTCCTGCACAGCAATTTTTTCAAATCCGGGCTCAACCAGAATAAAAGCTTTCATCATTCAAAAAATTAAAAGAAAGTATATAAAAGTAATGATTCAGATCAGATCGTGATTTTCAATCACAAAAAAATTAGAGCTTGAATCGAAAGGATCTCTTTCAATGTAATTTCTGATGAATTTACTTGCTTTGATATCTCTGACTGTATAACCCCTTCTTCCGTTAGTGCTGGCTACCAACAAATACTCGAAATCGTTGAAGCTGCCTTTTTTTTGTTTTTTAGCACGTAATTCCAACTGCAGCCACTTAAACCGAGGATTCTGCACCTGCTTCTGTAGTAGACCCACTAGATCTGTTTCAGCTTCTTCCACTACCAGCAGATCAGATTTGTCTTTTTTTTGTTGATACGCTACTAACAAAGAATTTTTGTCTAGCTTCTTTAATAATTGTTTAAGATTAAAAGTCTCCTCAGAATATTTGATGGAAATCCTACTTCTCTTTGTGCTTTTCAAAAAATCTGCCAGTTCTTTGCTGCTCTGAAAGATTATCCTTTTACTATTATTAGCCAAAGAATCACAATAAGCGATGAAGGGTTGATATTCAACATCTAATTGATTGATATCACTAACCAAAGTTTGCGGACTGTAGACCTTCGTTCTCTTTAACAGTTCCAGATTGTATATTTCCGATAATATAGTTTCTACCATTCTTTATTTTTTTTATTAACCATTTATAAAAGTTATGTAAGAATCAATTTTCTACAACCGGCTCTTCTCCAGCAGAAGCTTCCTCTCCTTCTACGGCATCAATATCTTCCTGAACAATCTTAGCTGCAGCCACCACTTCATCTCCTTCATTAAGTTTCATCACCCTTACACCTTGTGTTGCTCTGCCGATCTGTGAGATATCTTGACATTTAGTGCGGATAGCTATGCCTTGTTTAGAGATCAGCATCAGTTCCTCCTCTCCATCCACTAAATGTACAGAAACCACTTCTCCGTTCTTGTCAGTGATCTTGATGTTAGTCACTCCTTTTCCGCCCCTGCCAATCAGACGGTATTCTTCAATCGGTGTTCTTTTTCCATAACCTTTCCCAGTGATAGTCAAGATATTCTTGCCTTCTTCCGCTAAAATCATGCCCACAACTTTATCATCTTCCGTCAGTCTGATTCCGATCACACCGCGGGCAGTCCTGCCCACCGGCCGGACATCATTTTCCTTGAAACGTACCGCCTGACCTTTCTTGCTGGCCAGGATAATCTGCTTGCTGCCATCAGTAAGCTTGACCCCCACTAAATTGTCTCCTTCATCAAGATTAAGAGCGCGGATGCCTCCTTTTCTTGGACGTGCGAAATCCATCAGATCAGTCTTCTTGACAATTCCTTGTTCAGTAGCCATGAATAGATAACCTTCCCCAAACCCTTCCACAGGCACGATAGCTGTGATATTTCCACCGCTGGCACCGATTAGATTCACTAAATGTTTGCCTTTAGCAGTCCTACTGGTTTCCGGAAGCTCATAGACCTTCAGCCAGTGCACTTGCCCTTGATCAGTAAAGAGTAGCAGGTAAGCATGTGTTGAAGCGACGAAGAGATGTTCCACAAAATCTTCATCCTTCATCCCGGCGGCCTTGATCCCCTTTCCTCCTCTTCGTTGAGTATGATAGACATTCAGTGGTATCCGTTTGGCATATCCTTCTTTAGTCACTGTAACTACTACAGTCTCTTCAGCAATCAACTCAGCCAGATCAATATCTCCACCTTCATCGCTGAGAGTAATCTTTGATCTGCGGTCATCACTATAGGTTATGATCAGATCATTAAGCTCAAATTTGATAATCTCTAGCACTCTTTTTTCTGAATCTAAAATCTCTTTGTATCCTTCAATCTTGATCTTCAAATCTTCATTCTCTTTCCGGATCTTTTCCTGCTCTAAGCTGGCTAATTTTTGCAGTTTCAATTCTAAAATAGCTTTAGCCTGAAGTTCTGTCAGAGCATAAGTGCTGATCAAAAATTCCCTGGCTTCATCCACTGTCCGGCTGTTCCTGATTCCTGGAATGACCCTATCAAGATTATCAATAGCGATGATCAGACCTTCTAAGATATGGACCCTGGCTTCAGCCTGTCTGAGATCATAACTAGTCCTTTTGATCACAATCTCTTTGCGGTAATTGATGTAATGGCCGATGAATTCCTTTAATCCCAAAGTTCGAGGCTGGTTGTCAACTAAAGCCAAAAGGTTTATTCCAAAAGAAACTTTCAATCTACTATATTTATAGAGCTGATTCAGCACGACATGAGGATCAGCATCACTCTTTAGATCAATCACTACCCGAATTCCTTCCCGGTCAGATTCATCATTGATGTTGCGGATACCTTTGATCTTCTTATCTCTCACCAGATCAGCAATCTGTTCGATCAGTTCTGACTTATTGACTTGGTATGGAATCTCTTTGACAACCAGTTTTCCTTCCTCTTCCTCAACTACAGATTGGATCACAACCTTGCCTCTGCCTTTAGCATAAGCATACTTCAAAGAATCTCCTTTGAGAATCTCTCCACCAGTAGGAAAATCAGGAGCAGGGATGATTGCCATCAATTCATCCACAGTAAGTTCAGGATTGTCAATAACTGCGATGATACCTTCACAGACTTCTTTAAGATTGTGCGGAGGAATATTGGTGGCCATACCTACAGCTATTCCAGAACTGCCATTGATTAAAAGATTAGGAATCTTAGAAGGCAGCACTGTCGGCTCTTTTAATGAGCCATCAAAATTATCTTTCCATTCAACAGTCTCTTTTTCAATATCCTGCAGCATCTCTTCGGCAAGCTTGTTCATCTTTGCCTCAGTGTACCTCATCGCTGCTGCCCGATCTCCATCCATACTACCAAAATTTCCTTGTCCTTTAATTAACGGATAACGCAACGAGAAATCTTGGGCCATCCTAACTAGAGCATCATAGACTGCAGAATCTCCATGGGGATGATATTTACCTAAACAATCTCCCACAATTCTGGCACACTTCTTGAATGGCTTGTTATATGCCAGACCCATCTCATGCATAGAAAAAAGGATCCTGCGATGAACTGGTTTCAGCCCATCCCGCACATCCGGCAAAGCCCTGCCCACAATCACAGACATGGCATAATCTACATAAGCCTGCTTCATCTCCTCTTCAATCACTCTGGGGATGATTCGGTCGGTTGTTTGCTGCGGTTCTTCCTGCTTTTCCGGGCTGTTTTCGGTCATTTTTAAGATTTAATTGAGAAATTTTATCGACGATAAAATCCAATAAAATAGAAGTCGAGGGCGCTTATAAAGGTTTTGGTCAGAACTCTCTCAAGTATTATAACTACTAACAAGTGATAAAAATAACGAAAGATTTATAAATAATAAAGACAAGTAAAGGGAATAAACCTTAAAGAGGTAAAAAAATGTTACAAACCGTAAAAAATTATGTCCAGACCAGAACAGAAAAATCATTGTTGAATGAAGCTCTTAAAGCGCACAAACTGATTCAAGAATCAGAAGACTGCAGTCATCCTGAAGATTGCGCACACTATCTCAAGTTATATCAAGGATTGGTCCGCAATTCCAAACAGAAAGAGATCTATGCTCCTGAAGATGCTCAAGCTATCCTGATGGGGAAACTCTATCAACAGGCAGGCAGCAATTGTGTGGCTTTCAAACAGGGTTTGGAAACGCTTCTAGATGAGCACCAAGGAGCATTGACAGATCTTAAGATCAGTAAAGAAGAAGGTTATGAACTGCTGATGAATGCTAAACGGGAGGAGTATAACACCCAACTCCATGAAGTTGTTTCACAACTCGAAGAGACTTTGGAAAATAATGAAAACAACATCGTTCTGACTCAAAAATATGATTTATTGAAAACACAGATCAGCTACCACCTAAAAGACGGAGCAGAGATCCATCCTTCCGTAACGCAGATCATGCCTGATGGCACTGAACATGAACTTGATCTGGATGCACATGTCTACAGCCTAGCTGTCCAGATCGGTATCAATAATCTAGCGAATCACATCGAAAAACTTCCCGCGGAAGAAGTTGCCACCGATAATTTTCAGGAGCATTATGAAAAGGTGCTGGGACAGATTGTTGGTTATGCTGGAAAGGTTGATCTTGACCAAGAGAAGGCCGGCAGATTACAGGAAGTTTTAGGAACGCTTGACCAAGAGATGTCCACTAGAGTAGAATCTGTCAAGGAAGGCATTGGAAAAAAACAAGATCGACTTTACAAAAAAGCAGAATTCTCCTCTCAAACAGTAGAAAAATTATTTGAAGAAGCTTTCGAAGAGTTTGCCAGACATTCTTTTAGCTATCAAAGAATCCTGGAAGATTCACCTGAAGATATAAGTGATCTCTACCAACAACTAAAACCTTAATTTTCTTCTTTTCTTTTTTGCACTTCTGTCAACGCTTTCCTGATCTCATTCTTGCTTTTCTTCTCTTTTTTCTCCTGCTCTTCCAACAGCTCCACTTCCACAGATTCTTGCTCTACTTCCTCTGCTTTCTTGAGCAATTCCTCAGGAACATTCTTCAAAAAAGCTTTCTTGGCCTCATCAGAAGGCAGGTCAAAATACTCAAAGAATTTCTTTGTTAATCTTAATTTAAATGTTCGGCCAGCTTTGTCTTTCTCTACAAAATCAAGCTCCATCAACCGTTTGATATGGTCATAGGCTTTGTTATGCCGCAGCCTGATCACTTCTGACTGAGTCACAGGATACTTCCAGGCAATCACTGCCAATGTTTCCATCAGAGCTTTGTCCAGATCAGTCTCTGTAACTAACTTGTTCACCACCGGCAAAAATTCATCACGGATAGTCAGCTTCCAAGTCTCCCCTCGATTCATAATCCGCAGGGAATGATCACGAGCATCATATTCTTTTTTTAATTCTTCCAAAATCTTTTTTACTTCTGGCTGGCCTAAACCGGATAATCCTGCTAATCTCTCTAGAGAGACTTCTTTGCCGATTGAAAAAAGTACTGCTTCCACCTTTTTTTTATCTTCCATTTCAACTAGGAACTTTCAGCTTTTTTTTAACTTTTCCTTATTCAGGCTGTAAATTCCTTTCTCCATCAACACTAATTCTTCATCAATCAGCTTATCCAAATAG
>JBDREV010000023.1:0-5747 GCA_043819375.1 Candidatus Woesearchaeota archaeon | reverse complement strand
AGAGATAGATTCCGATCAAGACCACTCCTTGTTTCCAGCTGATTTCTTTTTTTCTCATGAAGAATAAAGATGTTGAGATAGCTAAAGTCATGAAAGCAAAAGACAGATAAAATGAAAAAGTATCAAATCTGATCGGATTGATCAAAGCAGCAATTCCAATAACTAAGCATATATTGGTAGCAAAACTTCCGAAGATATTTCCGAATGACATCCCTCTGGCTCCGCTAAACACAGATTTAAGGCCAACGGTAAGCTCAGGCACAGTAGTCCCCAAAGCAATCACTACTACACCCATCAGAAAAGCTGGAATCCTTAATTGTGTGGAGAGGGAAATGGCTGAGTATACCATCCATCTGGAAGCCAGCAGCAGAGCTGCCAGTGCAAAACCAAAGATAAGGATATCCTTCCAGATCTCCCCGAATTTAACCTCTTTCTTAAACGTGCTTCTGCCCGTCTCTTTCATAATGATCACAAACAGATAGGTGCAGAAAAAGATGATCAGGAAGATTCCTTCCAGACGTGAGATCAGTCCATCAACACCAAACACCAGCAAAGCAAGGGGGAGGTAGATGATTGAAAAAAGCTTTTTCCCACCAACTTTCATCTTTCCTGCAAAGAGAGTCATCAATCCTAAAATCAAAGTAACATCAATGATATTTGCTCCGATCACATCACCTAACACTAAAGAACCTCTCCCCACCAATGAAGAGAAGATTGCTGTGCTGATCTCCGGAAGAGAAGTGCAGATAGCTACAATCACAAAGCCCAACAAATAATCTGAAAGCCCGGTGCGATGGGCGTAATCAGAAATTGAGAAGATCATATATCCAGCTGATTTCATGATCACCAGCAGACTGATCACTCCGATCAGAATCAATTGGAGCATCTGGGCCTGAGGATAAAAAAAGACCATCCCCAGCAGAACTAGAAAAAGGAAAGATAAAAAATACCAAAACAGATTTTTAATGAACATGATTATCTTCTTCTCTTTTGATCAATTTGATAATCTCTCCCACCCAAAATACGGCAGAAGAGACTAAGAGGACCAGAACCCAGTCAGCAAGGGTCAAAGGAACTGTGTTAAAGATCCTGTTTAGTGCCGGAAGATAAACCACCAGCAGTTGTAAGCCTACAGAGAGAAGTAATGCCCCAATCAACCATAGATTAGAGAATATTCCTTCCTTAAAGACAGAAGCCTTGAGAGTCTTGCAATTAATTACATTGAACATCTGAAACATCATCAGTGTGGTAAAGGCAAGAGTGGTCGCATAAAGATAATAATGGGGAGGATTGTTCAGATCAATGATTCCTCCATCCCATCCGCTGGTCTTCAAAGCATAATAAAAAATACCCAAAGTACCTACAGTCATCACGATACCCATAATGACAAGCCACCAAATACTGTATTTACCCAATATTCCGGATCTGCTTTTTCTGGGCGGCATCTTCATAATATTTGGTTCGGGCGGCTCCACCCCCAAAGCGGTGGCTGGTGCTCCATCAGTAACTAGATTGATCCAAAGGATCTGCACAGCTAGAAGCGGTAAAGGAAAGCCCATCAGCATAGATAAAAGAATAATCAAAACTTCAGCTGAATTGGAAGAGAGCAGATAGATGACAAATTTCTTGATGTTGTCAAAAATATTGCGCCCCTCCTCCACAGCATTGACAATAGAAGTGAAATTATCATCAAGGAGGATCATATCAGAAGCTTCTTTAGCCACATCTGTACCGGTGATGCCCATAGATATGCCTATATCTGCTTTTTTCAAAGCGGGAGCATCATTCACCCCGTCACCAGTCATGGCCACCACATATTTTTTCTTCTTCAGAGCTTCAACAATCTTGATCTTATGTTCTGGATTTACTCTAGCAAAGATAGAAATACCCTTGATGATTTTATTCAGATCAACCTTTTCCAGGTCTCTGCCAGTAAGGGCCTTGCCTTCTATGCCTAATTGTTTAGCGATGGCTAACGCAGTTGAAGCATGATCCCCGGTGATCATGATCACCCTTATTCCTGCCTCCTGACATCTCTGGATAGAATCTTTAACCTCTTCACGAGGAGGATCAATCATTGCCTGTAAACCGACAAAAACCATTCCTTTTTCTGCATCTTTCTTGTTGGCTTCATTGTAAGCAAAACCAAGTACACGCAAAGCCTGGTTGGCAAATTCTTCATTCCTCTTGAGAATCACAGTCTTTTTATCACGAGTTAAACGCTCAACCTTTCCGTTGACCATGACCCGATCACAAAGCTCAAGGATGATGTCAGGAGCTCCTTTAGTGAAGGAAACTTTACGGCCATCAAATTTGTGGATGGTGGTCATCCGTTTTCTTTCTGAAGAAAAAGGGACTTCATCAATTCGGGGGAATTTCTTGTTGAGTTTATCTTGAGAATGTCCTGCTTTCTCAGCTGAAACTATCAGTGCTGCTTCAGTTGGATCACCAAAAACTTCAATCTGGTCTTTCTTTTCTTCTAACTTCGCATCATTACAGAGAGCACCGCAGCGCAGCAATAGTTCCAGCGGAGTAGGATCGATTAATTTATCATTAAGTGTAAAGGTTCCTTGTTTTTTGTATCCTGATCCAGTCACGTTATAAACAGAATTGTTGGCCCAGAGATGTGTTACAGTCATCTGATTGTGGGTCAAAGTTCCGGTCTTATCTGAGCAGATCACATTCACTGCCCCTAATGTCTCAACTGAAGGCAATTTTCTCACTAACGCATTGCGCTTGACCATCCTTTGCACTCCGATAGCTAAGGAGATAGTGACTACTGCCGGAAGGCCTTCAGGGATAGCAGCTACCGCCAGAGCGATAGCAGTGATAAACATTAAGGAAGCCGTTTTCCCAGTTAAGATTCCGGCAATAAAAATGATTACTGCAATCACCACCACTGCATAAGTAAGATATTTTCCCAAAGTGCGCAACTTTTTCTGCAGCGGAGTTAATTTTTCTTTGGCTTCTTCGATCAAAGAAGCGATCCTGCCAAACTCGGTCTGCATTCCTGTAGCGCAGACCACTGCTTTGCCCCGGCCATTAGTGATGATTGTTCCGGAATAGGCTATATTAATGCGATCAGCGATGATAGTATCTTCAGGAAGCAGATCGATCTCCTTCTTGATAGGCATAGACTCGCCAGTTAAGGCAGCTTCCTGTGTCCTCAGGTCGTGTACCTCAAAGATCCGGGCATCTGCAGGCACCTTATCGCCTGTCTCTAAGAGGATAATATCCCCTGGGACCAGATTGACTGCATCAAGAAAAATCTCTTTTCCTTCCCTAATCACTTTTGCTTTCAGAGAAGCCATCTTCTTCAGGGCATCGATAGCTTTCTCAGCTTTATACTCCTGAAAAAAACCCAACATCGCATTGATGATTACAATAATACCAATAACGCTTGCATCTATAAATTCACCGATAAGTGCAGAAATGACCACAGCCACCAACAGCAGCCAGATCAGCGGACTTTTGAACTGTTCAAAAAGAATGGTCAAGGGATTAATTTTTTTCTCTTCTTTGATCTCATTCAACCCATATTTATGCAGGCGCTGTTCGGCTTCATCGTGGGTCAGCCCTTTAGGGCTAGTATTTAATTTGCTGAAAAATTCTTTCTCATTTAGACTATGAAATGGTTGGTCATTTGTTGCTGCCATTTAACTTGATCAATCCTCTTTTTATGATAAAGAGATAATCAGAAAGAAGTATAAAAAGTTTTGCTTCAACTGGTAATAATCTTACAAGAACAGGGTAGTTTTTTTGCAGCCATATTCAGGGCCTGCTTGGCTAATCTGATATGTTCTTTAGTTGTTCTTACTTCAATCACGGTCTGTCCTTCCCTGACACGGGCAGCAGCACTGATAGGTTTACCATAAGACATCTTCATACCAGTACTCATCCTGTCTGCACCAGCTCCAGCCGCTAAGGGATTTTCTCTCAGCACATGGAAGGGATAGATCTTGATCTTTAAATGATAAGCTTTACCAATATTCTTTTCCAACAGACGGTTAGAAGTCATCCTGGCTGATTCTAAGGAATTATGGCGGATATTCATGTTAATCTTTGAATTCAGCTTCAAGGTAGTATCAAATTTTCCATTAGGGTCACCCATCTCAAACCTGACAATCTTCAGAGCAGGGAATCCTCCGCGGATAAAGTTTTTCTTAGTAAACTTACTAGTTCTAGTATAAGGTCTTTCTAAGTTCTGATAAGCGATAAACTTCCTTAAACGTGCCATCTTATTAATCTGGAAAGTTGGCGACTTTTAGCCACCAATACTAGCCATGAACTGTTTAGAAGGCTAGTTATTTATAAATATTGCGGGGGTTTTGAATATACTTGGAGAATAGCTTTATTCTTTGAACTTAAATACTGCCAATTGTCCCTTCCTCCTTCCTTCCGGAACTGGTTGTGGGGCCTTTTCCAGCTGCTCCTTGACTGCCTCAGCAGTCTTCTGGCCGATCAGCTTGGCTAACAGTGCAACAGAGGTTTGATTAAGCTCCTTGACTGTCTTGATCTTATTGTCATGCAGCTTTCTGGCCCTTTTCCTGCCGATTCCTTTGATCTTAAGCAGAGGAAGCAATTCTTCTTTCACACCATATTTAATCCTAAACCTGAGCTTGCTGATCTCTTTAAGCAATTCCTGGAACTGCATGATCTTAGCCAGTTCATGGGCAGAGTAAAGCAGCCAATCAGCGATATTCAGTTTAGTATGCACCTCTCCGGGAGGAACACCATATTTTTCCAAAAGATAGTCTTCGTCTTTCTCTTCAATCCATTCTTCAAAAAAAAGGGCAGTCTTGATGCTGTTGAGAAAATCATCATAATTCAGATCATACAATGTAGGCTCATCTTCCAGGAGCTGACTGTATTTCTCAACCAGTTTCTCCTGCACAAATTCGTGGTCTTTGGCTTTTACTCGTAAAGGAGGAAGCATCTCTAGAGTATGGCAGAACATCTGAATAAAAGAGAATTGGGTTGTTTCAATCTCTTTGCTAGAAGATTTTTTCAGACAATTGATGATATGATCAGCAGTAAATGGATCCAGATAAAGTTCAGAGACTCTTTTTCCTAATAAGGTAGCTTTGATCCTGGCATCTCCCTGCAATTCACTGGCAGGAGTAAAATCATCTTTTTGCTGATAGATCTTGATATGCTCATATTCTTCCAGCAAGGCCAACATCTTCTCAATGAAATAATCCAGCTTATCTAAGTCCTTGAACTGGAAAGCCCAAAATGTCTTGGAGAAAAAATCTTTGATCTGTTTTTTAGTATCAGTGATATTGGCAGCAATCAAAGAGAGGAGATAAGTCCTGAAGACTGGCTCCACTGCTAATTTGGAATAGATCTGTTCGGGAGTACCACAGACATAACGTTCGTAGATCTCTGATTTATCTTGCTCATTTTTAGCGATAGTCAAGGCTTCACCGTAAGCTTCATATTCAGGACGTCCTGCGCGACCGCAGTTATGGACCAAGAATCTCGATGCAAAATAATTGTTATTGTCTTCTATTCCAAGATTATATACTTGGATAGGGGTTTCATAAGAATAATTGTTGATTTTGGTAATTTTCAATAATTTATACCCTAAGTATTTTTGATGATATTTACCAAGATTATTATAATTTGAATAAGTTACATCAATTTCACATTTTATAGGCTTAACATACTTTTGAAATTGTTTGATGTCTCCCTTCTTCCCAATTGTAATGTAATAGTTTGGTTTATTAAATAAAACTTCTTTTCCC
>JBDREV010000022.1:0-10454 GCA_043819375.1 Candidatus Woesearchaeota archaeon | reverse complement strand
TTGATATAAGCAGCCACAATCAAGGAGAAGCAGGCCAGAGAGCCGACCATCAGGAACCATAATGAAGTTAAGGTACCAAGATAAGCGATGATTGATCCGGCTACAGCGATCAGAGGGAAAGTTCTGATGCCGGCAAAACTTTTGTACTTGCCTCTAGCTTGAGAATACTCTCTTTCTAATCCAATCAGCGCTCCTAAAGCTAAAGAAATCAGAAAACCTTTCAATAATTCTATCTCAATCATCTATCTGCCTCTTTTGGTTAAGGATTATTTTTTGTTTTATATATTTTCTTATTAGAACTATTTCAATTAATAAATAATCGCCACTAACACACCTTTAACTTGCTCAAACCTGACTTTGCCAGGATCAACAGAAGAATTGTTATCCCCTTTGACCAAATAATAAATTCCTTCTTTATCTATGCCCCTTTCTACTACCCGATGGATGATCACTCCGTAATCTGTCTGGTAAGAGATGATGTCTCCGACTTCAATCTCTTCTGGAGCTTTAGGCATCACTTCAATGGCATTGCTTTCAGCATCCAGGAATGGATCCATAGAATTTGTATCTGTAAATGTGGTCCAGCTGGCCCCTTCAATATTCAGAATGACCTGATTGGGATAGACCTTGATCTGCTCTTCTTTGACCCAATCACCTGGAGAAGATATCTCTGGTGAGACAAATAAAGAAGCAGGGATCTGTTTCTCACCTAGCGTAAAGATACTTAATAATAAGACCAAAGGTACAATTGCTAGCAAGAGGTATTTTCTCATTTTTGTTTGCAAAAATACCCCTTTTAGAAACCATCCAGTGATGAATAGTTTCTATAAAATATATGTTGCACTATATAAATTTATCGGAATATTTGTTTATAGTGATTAATTTTAAAAAGAATGAGGTAATCTTTAGATGATGGATTTTGATAAGCTTGTTAAAGTATATGAAGAATTAGAAAACACTGCTTCAGGTAACAAGATGAGGGAGATCCTCTCTGAATTTTTCAAGAAAGTTTCTGAAGAAGATATCGCTTTGATCTCTTATCTCACTCTAGGACAGATCGCTTCTGATTATGATAATGTGGTCTTAGGCATGGCAGAAAAGACAGCCCTGAAAGCGATTGCTGTGGCTGGAGGTGCAGATTCTTCTAGAGTCAAAAGAGTGATGCAGGAAAAAGGAGATGCTGGCCTGACTGCAGAAGAGATCATGAAGAAAAAGCCCCAGACACTAGTTCCCTTGGGCAAACTGACTATCAAGGAACTGTTTGAAAAGCTGCACAAGATTGCGGCAGCAGAAGGGACTGGTTCTCAAGATGTCAGGATCAACATTCTCGCTTCTTTATTACAGAAAGCTTCTCCCAAAGGAGCAAAATACCTTATCCGGATTTCCTTAGGCACATTAAGGATGGGTGTAGGGGATATGACTGTATTGGACAGTTTAGCTATTGCTTTTACTGGAGAGAAGAAAAACAAAGAATTCTTGGAACGGGCTTACAACATCTGTCCGGATGTGGGTGTGATTGCAGAAACCATAGCTAAAAAAGGATTGAAAGGATTAGAAAAGATTGATGTCAAAGTTGGCCGCCCCATCAAGATGATGATGGGACAGAGAGTCAAGGAGTTAGAGGAGATTGAAAAAAAGATTCCTGGAGAGAAGACTGCAGAGGCTAAGTATGATGGGGAAAGAATCCAAACCCATAAGGACCAGAAAGGAAAGATAAGCTTATTTTCTAGACGGTTGGATGATATCACTGACCAATTTCCTGATCTGATTGAGTATCTGGAAAAGGCCATTCCAGAACAAGAATTTGTAATAGAGGGAGAAGTGATTGCTGTAGATGAACACGGCCATAACCTGCCTTTCCAGACATTGATGCAGAGACGCAGGAAGTATGATATCCAAGAGTATGTCAAGAAAATTCCCATCAAGTACAAGGTCTTTGACCTGCTTTATCTGAATGGAGAATCCTACCTCAACATTCCCTATTATCAACGAGCAGAGATGCTGGAGAAGATTGTCCATCAAAACAGAGAAGTGATGCTTACTGAACGGATTATTACTGATGATTTAGAAGAGATCGAGGCTTTCTTCCAGAAGATGCTTAAAGATGGTTATGAAGGAGTGATTGTTAAATCAAGGGCAGAAGATTCTGTCTATCAGGCTGGAGTGAGGGGCTGGAATTGGATCAAATGGAAAAAGGAATATGTTAAGGAGATGGTGGACACTTTTGATCTGGTGGTTGTGGGTGCATTTCATGGCAAGGGAAAAAGATCAGGGGGATATGGTGCCTTATTGTGTGCTTGTTATAATCAGAAGGAGGATACCTTTGAGACTTTTTGCAGATTAGGAACAGGTCTGACTGATGAAGTTTTGGAAGAGTTACCTCCTAAATTAAAGAGATTTAAATTGGATAAAAAAGCTGCTCGGTTGAAGATTAAGAAAGAGACTGAACCGGATGTCTGGTTTGAACCTAAAATTGTGGTAGAAGTATTTGGGGCTGAGATCACTAAAAGTCCTTTCCACACTTGCGGTTCAGGATTGGCTTTAAGATTCCCTCGCTTTATCCAATTCAGGGAGAATAAGAAAGCAGAACAGGCTACTACTTCTGAAGAGATCGAAGAGCTTCATAACGGATAATTTTAAATAAGATTATTATTTTGAAAGAAAAAGTAGTTGAGACAATTACATTCTTGGCTATTGTGGGAGGTTAAAAAATGAAAGTTGCTAAAGGAAATAAGGTAAAGATTGAATACACTGGCAAATTGTCAGATGGTGCTGTTTTTGATGCTTCTAAGACTCATGGTCAGCCGTTAGAGTTTGAAGTTGGCTCTGGGATGGTCATTCCCGGTTTTGATAAAGCAGTAGAAGGGATGGAATTAAATGAAGAAAAAACAGTGACTATTCCTGTAACAGAAGCTTATGGTGAATCTAAGGCAGAATTGATGCAAGAAGTGCCCCGAGATAAGCTGCCTAAAGAACCAGAACCTAAGGAAGGTATGATGCTGGCTATCGGTACTCCTGATGGCAGACAGATTCCTGCTCGGATCGCTAAGGTTGCTGAAGATAAAGTGACGATTGATCTGAATCATCCTCTTGCTGGAAAAGAGCTCACCTTTGAGATTAAAGTTGTAGGGATTGACGAAGGCAAGAAAGAGGAAAAGGCTGAAGGAGTGAAAGAGGAAGCAGTTGAAGAAAAGAAAATAGAAAGGACAGAGGATAACAAAGAAGAATCAACCGAAGAGAAGAAAGAAGCCGAGGAAAAAGTAGACGAAGAAAAGAAAGTAGAAGAAAAAGAAGAAGAGAAAAAAGAAACTGAAAAATCCTCTGGAGAAGAGGAAACAGCAGCTGAAAAAAAAAAAGATTCTGATGAATATGATGAAGACGGCTGCGGTGTAAGTAGCACCTCTTGTCCTGGCTGTCATTAAAGTAGAAAAAATATGCGGACGGCAGGGATTCCGCCAATTCTTTCCTTTTTTTGAAAAAACTGTTTCGAACCTGCGCAGGCACTTAGCCAGACGGCCCTGAACCGGCCCCGTTTTGTCTGATTCAGATTGCTCTGATCTCATTTGACCACTCCGGCACGTCCGCATGAGCGTAACGAATGTGGATGTCTGGGGAAACTTGCTTCACCAACACTTCCGCACGTTTAGTTTAACAATAATGTCCACTTAAAAACTTTTTTGATAAAAAGTATCCTGTTGAACAAGAATAATGATCAAACCAGACTAGAAGAGATAGTTTTATAAATTTTAACTATTTTCAAGTAGTTATGGATAAAAAAGATTTAGAGGAAATTGTGCAGCTGGGAAAATTTTTGATCAACAACAGGATTTTTGAATTTCCCAACTCTCAAGAAGAATACGAATCAGCTATTGAAAAGAGAGTAAGCCAGCCTTCCGAATTTTCTGAAGACCTTCAAGAGATTCTTAGAGATAGTTATCCTCATATCCCCCTTTTGACAGGCACTGTAGAGGTTACCTACAAAAAAGTTGTAGAAGATGGGGAGGAATTGCTAAAGAGTAAATATCAGCTTAAGAAGAATAGACAGACGTTCTCCTTTGATCAAAGTGTATTGGAAGATCAACTGGAGTATGGTGGTAATGATTTTTATGATGTCCTTTTAGATCATTTGGGTGCTGATGAAACAATCAGTTTGAGTTCACTTTATGAAGCGAGCGTTTTGACCACTGGAACCAGCTGTTTTCCGATCAATTTCATCGATTTAAGTGCTGCGATAAACAAAATCTTTGATGAGAAAAATAGCCACATCGAAAAAGAATACCTGCAGCTGCAACAGTCGCAGAGTGGATATTCTCGGGAAGAGTATCTGGATAAGATTAAAGGACTGGAAAGAGATTTAGCTCTTTTTTATGAATATAATCATGGGATCAGTTCTTTGTTCAGGAAACAAACAGTGGATAAAATCCCTGGGCATTATCATGAGATTAGAACAAATCTACAGACATTCCGCCTGCTCTATTCAAAGATTCAACAAGTGAGAGAAAAGATTGGCAATTCAGTCAATAAGAAATCTAAGTATTTTAATGGAAGAAAACATAAATTAGAAAGATTATCAAATGATATCAAATGGATTGTAGGATTGATCAAAATAAAAGAGCCTTGTTTCAGTAATTTTTTGCAGGTAGAACTGCTTTCGGTAGCTTCTTCTTTGGAGCAGGTCCTACCTGGATATACCTCTCCCCTAAAACTTTTTAAACTGTATTGATTTCTGTTTCTTTATGTCTAAAGAGTTTGGTCTGAAATGTGGAATCGAAATCCACTCTCAATTAGAAGGCAAGAAACTGTTCTGCAACTGTCCTACTACTATTCGCGATAATCCACCAGATTTCACCCTCAAAAGAAGATTAAGAGCTGTGGCTGGTGAGCATGGGGAGATTGATGTGGCTGCCCAGCAAGAGCAGCTGAAAGGCAAGACTTTTGTCTATGAAGGTTATAAAGACACTACTTGTCTGGTAGAGACTGATTCTGAACCTCCACATGAATTGAATCGAGATGCACTGTATACCTGCTTACAGTTATGCAAGTTAGCGAAGGCAGATATTTCTCCTGTGGTGCAGGTGATGAGAAAGACGGTAGTTGATGGCTCTAATACTTCTGGTTTCCAAAGGACAGCTTTGATCGGCAGGAATGGTGAGATTGAGACTTCTGCAGGAAAAGTCAGGATTGATAATATCTCTTTGGAAGAAGATGCCTGCAGGATCATCAAACAAGAGCAGGAGCAGAATATCTTCAGGTTAGACCGGCTAGGAATACCTCTGATTGAGATCGGCACCGCTCCAGATATCTCTTCACCAGAACAATGCCAGGAAGCAGCCAAGAAGGTTGGGATGTTGTTAAGAAGCCTGCCGGGAGTGAAAAGAGGATTGGGAACAATCAGACAGGATGTCAACGTCTCTATCTCTGGAGGAAACCGGATTGAGATCAAAGGTGCTCAAGATTTAAGACAGCTACCTTTGTTAGTTGAACTGGAAGCGAAGAGGCAGATAGAACTGTTGAAGATCAAGAAAGAGATTGAGAAGATTAAATTGAATAAATTTGAATCACTAGATTTAACAGGATTATTATCTAAATCAAAATCAAAAGTGCTGGTCAGTGCTTTGACTAAAAAAGGGAAAATCCGGGCCATTAAATTAAACAGTTTTTCTGGATTGATCGGCAGAGAATTGCAGCCAGGATACAGAGTGGGCAGTGAATTGTCTGGAAGAGCCAAGATCAAAGCAGGAGTGAAAGGTCTGTTTCATTCCGATGAGTTGCCCAATTATGGGATTACCACTGAGGAAGTTGGAATGATCAAGAAAGAATTGAACTGTTCTGCTAAGGACGCTTTTATTTTAGTAGCTGATGAGGAGCAGAGAGCCATGATTGCGTTGGCAGCAGCTTATGAACGGGTTGAGGAATTATTCATCGGTGTACCTAAAGAAGTAAGGAAAGCCAATGCTGATGGTACTACTTCTTTTATGCGGCCGATGCCCGGTGCAGCCAGAATGTATCCAGAAACAGATGTTCCTCTAGTCCGGCCAGACGTCAGAAAGATTGAATTGCCGGAACTACTGGAAGAGAAGATCAAACGGTATCAAAAGCAATTTGAGTTGGGAAAAGACTTGGCTGAATTTGTAGCTAAGTCAGAAAAGACGCTGTTATTTGAAGAATTAGTCAAAAAATATCCTGGCATAAAAACTGCCTTTATCGCTGAAACCTTGACTTCCACTCCTTTAGAGATCAAGCGCAAGTATAATCTTGATGCAGATAAACTGACTGAGGATAATTTTTGGGATCTGTTTAAGTATCTGCAGGAAGAGAAGATCCACAAAGATATCGTTCTGGATGTGCTGATAGATATGGTCAAAGGACAATTTGACCTGAAGAAATATGTCTCGCTTTCTACAGAAGATTTACATGCAGTGATTAGAGATATTGTAGAGACGAATAAAGGGGCACCATTCAGTGCCTTGGTGGGATTATGTATGAAACGGCTGGCAGGGAAGGCATCTGGGAAATTTATTTCTGAGCAATTGAAGAAGTTAATTGGATAGTTACTAAAAAGTAGTTACAAATAGAAAGATTTTTAAATGGGGGTTGAACTTTTTCTAGTATGGTTCTAGAAGATACAGCTAATAAAGGATTATTGTTATTATTAGCTGCAAGCTTGGTTGCAGGTCCTTCTTGTTTAGTTAAAGAAACCTTGATTCTTCCTGCTCAAAGAAGAGTTATTAGTTATGGTGGTGTGTTAAAGATAGTCAAAGAAGATGAACAACAGCAGGAAAAACTTAAACTTGCTGATTTTTGGAAGAAAGAGAATCAGCAGAGAAATGGGGAAAGAATAATCAAAGACCCAAGAAAATTGGAGCAGCTACTTTTTGCAGACCATAATATTACCCAACCAGAACTTTTGGCTGGTCTGATTGATGAAGAATCAAGATTCTTGATCAATATTGGCTGTAATCCATCTAAGGCTTGCGGTGTGGTCCAGCTCAAGAGAGCTGGTGTTGCTGGAGCATTGATAACTTTGTATGGTGGTTGGAAACCTTTTGCTAATTTCCAGGAGAAGTATGCTGCCCGTGTACAGGAAAAAAGAAAATTGATTGATCAAAAAACAGATAATTATTTTTCTGATCTGTTTATGTTGTATTCCTGTGCAACTAAAAGGATGAAAGAGATAAATCCTAGAAAAAATAAAAAAGAGTATACTCTTTTGGGTATAATCTCCAGAATGTATAATGAAGGTTTTGCAATCTCTTATGGGCCGGCAAAAAAAGTATACCGAAGGAATATTATTAGATTACAACGAGTTGATGGCCTTGACCAGTACTTATCTTCGTTGACTGGTAAGAAAAAAGATTGGTTTAGTCACTTAAAAAAACAGAGAATAAAAATCTATGCTGTGCATGAACAGATCAGTGATCAGGACAATTATCTCTTGTCCGGAGTTTTAGGAGATGCTCTGTTAGGTTATTATCTGGATAGTTTTGGAAGCGTAAGCAAAGCTTACAAGAGATATAATGGTGGAACTGAAAAAAGAAAAAGAATCTATCTAAAGAATATCCAAAGATTCTTCAGGAGGAATAGAGAGCATTTCCCTCTGCCCAAAACTCCTCTGAAAAGACCTTATCCAATCACTATCGCATCTTCGTATGTGAGATAGTTTTTAGATCCACTTTCCAGTTCTATCGCTTCCAGCTTTTCTAAATCGTCGAGGTCGTTCAACTGCAATCTGCTGTCAGATAAAGTGTAAAGCACGTCTTCAATATACAGGCTTCTCTTGATGCTGGAATCTCCTCGGAAATAATAGCCGCTTTTCAGGAAGGCTTGGTTATCATCATAATGAGTAACTGTTCCTCTCAGATCAAAGCCGTCTTTCAAATTAAGGTTATAGACATAAGCTCCCTGGAAAGTGTAATCTCCATATTGGTTGTCAGCGGACTTCTCTCCTTTAATCTCTGCCAGCAGGATGGGGATCACCAGCAGTTCTTTGTCTTTGTTAAACAGGAACGCTTTGTGATCGTAAAGCACAGGGCTGTCTGTTCCTCTATCTCCAATCACAACTTTGTGTAATTCAACTGGGTTCTCCACATCAGAGACATCAAAGATAGCCATTTTCACTCCCTGATACCAGGCAAAGTCTAGTTGTCTGCCGGTTTTAAGGGATTCTTCAGCTTCTACTGCTTCTTTACCGATACCGATAATGTGATTTTCATCATAAGGATGCAAGTAATCAGAGTAGCCGGGAATCTTCAGCTTTCCCAGGACTTGAGGATTTTTATGATCTGATAGGTCAATCACAAAGAGTGGATCAACTTTCTTGAAAGTTACTACATATCCTTTCTTGCCCATAAAGCGGACTGAATAGATCTTTTCTCCCGGGGCCAGATCCTCTAATGCTCCTGTCTGCTTTAAGTCTTGATCAAAGACGTAGATATTGTTACTGGAAGGATTTTCTTTACTCCACATATCTCCTGAGGTGGTAGCAATCCTAAAGTGTTTATCAAATTCATCCATAGAGAATTGATTGAGGATATTTCCTTTGACTTTTCCAGCAGCTTCATAGCTGATCTTGCCCTTGTCTAAACTTAGCCTGGTGATTATTGTCCTCTCTTCATTGTTCATCTGCTCTCCCACTAGGCCGTATCTTGGCCAGGAAGTCTGGGCGATATAGATATTCTCCAAAGAAGCGTAGACATTCTGGCCGGAGCCGACAATGACTTCTTTTTCAATGGTCTGTTCCTCATCGGTTATTGATAGAGAAGCGATGATGATGAAATTCTCTGCCTGGATCGGGGGAATGTAGCCAATCTCAGTACATTTGGCAATCGGCTGCATCTCTTCCATAGTTGGTTTTTTGTCTTCCGTGCTGTCCCGGTAAAGAGGGATAATATCTTCGCATAAGGGTGAAGGGTAATATCTTGGATAAGAGTTGACCACAAAATAGACATCTTCGCCAATCTTTCTGGAGGTCAAGTAATTACCTTCAAAATCAACATTCCTGATCAGCTGAGGATCCTCTAAGTTAGAGAGATCATAAAGCTTTACAGTCATGGTGTCGAGATATCTCGGCATGATCTGTTCTGCTGGCTTGCCTAGGTTATCAGAGAAGTCATAATAAGTTGAGCCGAAGATCATCAGGCGGTCATCATGGATGAACATTTCTTGAGGATAGAAGCTGCCTAAGTTTACTGTAGAGATGATCTCTGCATCTTCAGCGGGATAAGCCTTGATGATGTATAATTTTTTTTCTGAGATGGTGTAGATATAATCTCCATCAGTCTTGATGATGTCTGCCTCATCTACTCCTTGGACTTGGATGTTGGTTTCTGAGAAATCTCTTCCTCCTGCTGTTGCCTGCGGAGCAGATTCCATGGTGGCAGTTTTCACCATCACTGCATCTTCCATCACTCCAAAATAATTCCTGCCATCCTGTCGGGCATCCTCAAAAGCTTTAACTAGCTCCTCTCCTGAAGAAAATCTTTGCAGCTTATCTTGTTTAGTTAGGGGCTGTTCTGTTTGTTCACAGCCTAAGATTGATATTATCAATAAAGCCATTACGGCAATTAAGATTGTATGTTTAAGTTTCATTTTTGATCACCATCTCTTATAATGTAATAACTAGTATTTATATATAAAGGTAAGGTTCAAGCCTGATTGAAGTTATTTCTATTACCTATTCTTTATTTAACTTTTTTTAGAGAGAAAAATTTATAAATCAGTACTTATTTGTATGTATAAATATGTATTCCAAATTTAAATTTAATCTTACCCAGAAGGATATCCTCGCCATCAATGAAAAATTTGAAGATGGAAGAATACATAATGAAGCAAGCCTGGATTTCGCTTTAAGTTATGCCAAAAAGACTGAAAACTGGATCAAGGCTTTGGCTTATTTAACCCGAGCAATATTGATTGATCATGTGTTTGAAGATGGAAATAAGAGAACTGCGGCCTTACTTATCGAGTCTTATGCTGAATATGAAGGCCATCAGACCTATCCTGATAAAGTGCCGCTACTGATCAAAAAATTATTATTGAAAAACACAATCAGCTTAAGAAAGATTGAGGAGATGATCAAAGATGTCATCAGATAAATTTTTGAAAATTGTGGACAAATTAGCAGTTAAAAATAAAGAGAGCTATGACACATTACTGGAATTTGAGAAAACTGGGAAGATCAGGACAAAGACAAAGCTTACTTTTACTATTGACAAAGCAGTGGCTTCACAATTCAAGAAATTTTGCAAGGAGCATGGGTATAATATGAGCGCTAAGGTCGAGCAGGCGATGAATAAAGTGCTCAAAGAGAAGAAGTAAGTTAATTTTATAAATTATTAAAACTTACTTAGCTTATGGAAGCAAGAGATTGGATCATGATCGGCATCGGTATTCTTATCCTTGTGTTAGCCGGAGTAGCGCTTATGATCCATCGTAAGAAAGAGTATAAACCAGAC
>JBDREV010000021.1:0-4230 GCA_043819375.1 Candidatus Woesearchaeota archaeon | reverse complement strand
CTCTCAGGAATCTTGCCAGCTAGACAGGCTTCTAAACTGACACCCGTGGAGGCTTTGAGGAAATAATGATCATCGATTATTTTAGGATACCCTGGAAAGAGATCAGGAGAAGGAGGATCCGTTCTTGGCTCACTTTAATTGGTATCTTCATTGGCATCGCTGCCATCGTCTCTTTGATCACTCTCGGGCAGGGTTTGGAGAATGCCATCGAAAAACAGTTCCAATCTTTAGGCAAGGACAAGTTGTTTATCATGCCTCGGGGAGGTTTTTGGGGTATGGGTACATCTACCTTGCTCACCACAGAGGATTTAGAAACTATCGAGGAAACTTCTGGAGTTAAGCTAGCTACCGGAATGGGCTATGGTTTTGGCAGGTTTGAATACAACGATCTGATCAACTATGGGTTTATTATGGGCATTTCTACAGATCCTGATGAACGGGCCTTGGTTGGAGAAGCCCAAAGCTGGAGGATAGGTCAAGGAAGGTCTTTGGAGAAAGGAGATACATACAAGGTTTTGTTAGGTTACGAGCATACTCAGACTAACTTGTTCGAAAAACGGGTTGAGGTTGGAGATAAGATTCTCCTCCATGATCAGGAATTTAAAGTGGTTGGTTTTTTGGAGAAGATCGGTTCTCCTCCTGATGACCAGTCAGCGATCATCCCTTTGGAGTCATATGAAGAGCTGTTTGACGCTCAAGATGAACTAGGTTTTATCATCGCCCAAGCTCAACTGGGAGAGGACCCTTTGAAGGTTGCAGAGGAAGTCAAAAAAGAATTACGCAGAAAACACGATGTCAAAGAAGGTGAAGAGGATTTTGATATTCAGACTCCGGAACAGTTTGCTGAATCTTTTGCCATCGTTTTAGATATCATCCAGATTGTGCTGATCGGTATTGCCGGGATCTCTTTACTT
The DNA here is from genome assembly GCA_043819375.1 of Candidatus Woesearchaeota archaeon. Classification (GTDB taxonomy): domain Archaea; phylum Nanobdellota; class Nanobdellia; order Woesearchaeales; family GW2011-AR9; genus JBDREV01. The sequence goes on along the minus strand of JBDREV010000021.1, from coordinate 3,316 downwards.
GTGGGTGGAGTTGGGATCATGAACACTATGTACACCTCTGTATTACAAAGAACTAAAGAGATCGGTATTTTGAAAGCTATGGGCGCGAAAAATTCCCATGTGATGTATCTATTCTTAGTCGAATCGGGATTGTACGGTTTAGGTGGGGGAGCGATCGGTGCAGCTTTAGGTATTGGTTTGGCTAAGCTGACTGAAGTTGCATTTGCTCAAGTAGTGGGTCCGGCATTCCTTTCCATTGAAATCAATTGGCTCTTTGTTCTTGCGGTGTTATTCTTCTCTTTTGTTGTTGGCTGTCTTTCTGGGATAGCTCCTGCAAGAAGAGCTTCTAAGCTGAATCCTGTGGATGCTTTAAGATACGAATAGTATCTTATGCCCAGAAAAACTTTGTTTTTCTCGGGCGTTGCGTTATGAATAATATCTTGGGCCACGAGACGCAGTCGAGTATGCCTTAAGATATGAATAAATAATTGTCTCTCTGGATAAAAGTATATTTTTATTAGGGATGCTTATTTATTGAATAAAGGGTCACTTGGGGAATTCTTTCATCTGAAATAAATCAACAATATCTTTTGTTTTAAGAACTATTACTTTATTTTGTTTTTCAAAGTCTTTATCATCAGACCAGATTATTGGATTATCTAAACTTAAGCTACAAGCAATAAAAATTACATCTTCTGGATCAACATGTTCCATTATTTCTTTTGCTTCTTTCCATCTGTTTTTAACATCTTCTGTGGGAATTAATTTGATAAAATTAAAAAGAGTGACCAGTACATATTGATAAGCTTGTTCTGTCATCCCGGATTTTTCTACAATATACTTTTGATATTTCCTGAGTTTATGTACTGAAGGTTCAGGAAAGTAGAAATCAAATCCAGATTTTAAGAGTATTTCTCTGGTTTTAGAATCCTTAATCAAAGCAGAGAGAAGTATATTAACATCTAAAATAACTCTCATATTAATTTAACTCATCAAAGACTTCCCGATTTATTTTATGGGATATTATATTAACTTCCTTTTTGGTTAATTTACTTTTGTTTGTGAGTTGATCCAATAATTCTAAGGTTTCTATTTTTTCAGAAATTGTTTTCCTTACTACTTCACTCCAGCGTATTTCAGAATGTTCTTTCATCCTAGTGTGTAATTCTTCAGATATTGATAAAGTTAAATTTGGCATTTTTTTATCACCTATTAAAAATTTTATGTTTGGAAGGTTCCAGAAATCTTTGATTTCTGATACCTATGTGAACAGATGTGTAATCACATATTTAAACTTTTCGCTGATTTTTGATGAATTTCAAACGCTTACTTCTTACCTTATTAGAAATTAAAGGATATTAATCTCTAAAATTAAGAGTTCCACTTAATCCTCAAGCTCTTTCCACAGAAAAATAATTAAAACCAGTCTCTTCTGTAATCTAAATGAGAAAATTCAGGAATCTTACCTTAATCGGCACTTCCCACATCTCCCAACAGAGTGTAGAAGAAGTGACCAGAACTATTGAAGAGATCAAACCAGCCGTCGTAGCCATTGAGCTGGACAAGAATAGATTCATCTCCCTGACCAAGAAACAGGAGCGGAAGCTGAAATTCTCAGATATCAAGAAGATTGGTCTGAAAGGATATCTATTTGCCCTGATCGGATCTTACATCCAAAAGAAACTAGGCAAGCTGGTCAATGTGGAGCCCGGTGCAGAGATGCTGGCCGCCATCAACGCCGCCAAGAAACACAAATTAAAATTAGCCTTGGTGGACCAGCCCATCGAGATCACTATGAAAAGACTTTCTCAGGAACTGACCTGGAGAGAAAAGTTCCGTTTTGTGGGTGATTTTTTCAGAGGGATGATTTTCAGAAAAAGAGAACTGAAGAGATACGGCCTGGAAGAGTTTGATCTGACCAAAGTTCCGGAAGAGAGGATTGTCCAGAAGATGATTGGAGAATTGCGACAGAGATATCCTTCTCTGTACAAGGTTTTGATTGAGGAGCGCAACCAGGTCATTTCCAAGAACCTGGTGGGATTGATCAAACAGGATCCGGAACAGCACATTGTAGCAGTGATCGGCGCAGGTCATGAAGCAGATCTTCTTAAACTTATCAAAAAGGATTTTAAAGAGAGCCAGTTTACTAAAATAGATGAAAGGGGCGTTTAGAAAGAGATTTCTCCATCTCAGTGATAAGCTGCTAGAAACTATCGAAGAAAAAGAGCTTAAGTTATACAAGAAATTTCCTAAGAATAGATTAGATCCAATTAAGAAAAAAAAGCTTTCTTTTCCTAACATGATCTATCCTTTAGAAAAAGCCCCAGCAGAATGGTGGTATTTCACTGGACATGTGAACAATTTAGGCTATGAATTCTGTATCTTCAAGTTTCATCCGCAAGTGATCAGATTAGGTGTTGCTCCCCTCTCCTTAGTGAGAAAAAAGCCGTTTCTGGTTTTCCATTTCACGATCACTGATAAGAAAAATAAGAAGTTTTACCAATTCCGAGATGTAGGAGTTAAACAACAACAGATCCATTATGATCATCTGGAATTAGCTTTAAACAACACTTCTTTAATCTTCAAAAAGGGCCGGTTTCAGATCAGCACCAAAAACAAGCTGGCAGAACTAAAATTAAACTTAAAGCCTCTCAAGAAGGTGATCAAGCATTTTGATCATGGCTTTAAGATTGTCTATCCTAAACACAGGACATATTATCTCTCTTTTTCCAGATTGGAAACAACGGGGAGCTTGACTCTGCATGGTAAAAAACAGTCCCTCCACGGAGTAAGTTGGTTTGATCATCAGAAAGTAAACTTTGTCCAGAAGTCAGAAGTGAAAGGGTGGGATTGGTTCAGTGTTATTTTTGATGATGGCACAGAATTGATGTTTTATGGGTTAAGATTGTTCAAAAACAAACCAAGTATAGTTGCGGGAACTTTTATTGACCAGAGATCTGGATTAACTGAATTAAAAGAGATTTCTATTCGGCCGCTCTCTTATTGGACCAGTCCGAAAACAAAGATTACTTATCCTTCTGGCTGGAAGGTAGAGATCCCCGAACTAAAAGCCAGCTTGACTATTACTCCTCAACTTAAAAATCAGGAATTGACTCACCTAAACCGTCTGGTCTACTGGGAAGGGGCCTGTGATGTGAGTGGAAAAAGAAAAAATAAGGTAGTCAAAGGAAAATCTTATGTGGAATTAGTGGGCTATGATCAACGGTTTTTGACTAAATTGTTGAGAAAGAACATGGATTGATTTTCGTCATAGCCTAAGGACTATCTTTATTCTTATTTACTTAATTATATAAATATTTATAAACCGTTTCTCAAC
>JBDREV010000020.1:0-2126 GCA_043819375.1 Candidatus Woesearchaeota archaeon | reverse complement strand
GTATAGATCATACTTTTCCGGATGATTGTTCTTGATCTGATATGGAGGACTGCCTTTCAGAGGATACTGGCAAGTATCTTGAAAACAAGTATAAGTGAGATTCTCTTTAGTGGTCTTGTAGGTATAATTCCGATCAATCTGGTCTATTTCTGCCATCACATAGAAAGTTGTCTTTGATTGTTTCAGGTCAGATGGATAGATAACTGAATATTGTTCTTCTGGATTCAATGGATCTAATAAGTGAACCTTGCCGTTCTGTTGGTCTTTCAATTCTGCTTTGACAAAACCCTGTTTGATGAAAGTGATATTCCCAATCTTCTCTGGTGAGGAAGCATAAGTTACTTTTTCAGAAAAGGTGTTTGCAGCTTCAGGTACTTCTTCTTCAGAGTAATACTGTCCTCCAATCTCTTTCAAATCGGTTCTTAATTGGTTTGTCTGGGAATCATAAGGGCCATCACTACAAACCGCTTGCCTAATCTCTGTAGTAATTACAAGACTTCCAATGTTTGTAGTATATAAATAATCACAGGTATCTTTCTTATATTTTATTTCTCCCGTACAAAAATCTTGATTCCCAATAAGTAAAGTTGAACCCCCAACACAGTTATATTGTCCAGAATAAGAACAGTATTCTTTAGTCAAATCAGGACATTTAAAGTAATAAGCAGTAGCCAGATTCAAATTCAGTGCAGTAACTTCCACAGCAGCAGAAACGGTTATTTCATCATAGCCGAAATCCCATTCCCCCACACCATAACTCATCTCCAGCTCCACATCCATCACAGTCTGATTAGCAGCCACACCTTCTGAATTCCAGCAGGCAGATTTTACTTTGTCAGAAGCGTAATATTCTTTCCCATCATCACCACAGCACTTGTATTCACCATCAGCATCCTTACCTAACCAAGTCATTCCCAAAGCTGTACACATCTTTTCTCCATCCAGATTCTGAGTGGCATCATAATGATCAAAATCATCCACCCAGACATTTCCTGAACAGATCGGATTATCTCCTGTTTTTTTTGTCAACTGCACATTAGTTATCGAAACATTATTGGGTTTAGTCCAGAAGTATAATCGAGAAACCTTGACCCAATTACCCACAGGAATCTGCACATGCATGGTCTTATTCTTCTCAAACCTGGGACCGTTGATCACATAACTCATCGCATCTTCTGAGAACAGTTTTCCTTTTTCACTCCACACTTCTACTAACACTTTAGTTGGCAAAGTGACTTCCTGTTCTTCAGAAAACTTGAAATAAAATTCTAAGTAATCATACCCAGTAAAATCAAGATAGTTCTCTCCATAAAAAGATTGGTAATTTGTATCTTTTTCTAAAACTATGGCTCCATTTTCTCCTACTTCGCTAGCGATGCTGTAGACACCATCTCCTGGTTGTCTTTCTTTAAATCCATTGCCTTCACAGCTGGTTGTTGATGAACAGCATTCTGCCCAGCTCCATCTGTTGCCTTCTTCATAACAGTAGAACTTTTCTGCTTCTTCTGTATGTTCCAAATATTTATCTGGAATCAAGATTCCTTCCTCTCCAGAACTGCAGATTTTCCATTCATCAGCATTGGAGACGAGATCATAGGTCTGTCCCGGTTTATTGATAGTGAAGATCTTGAAAGCAGCATTCACAGTAGCAGGAATCCAGCACCAAGAATCACAGTTTTTCCAATCTGGAATAGTAGCATCTGCTCTTCCTACCAACCATTCATTATCATTCAAACAGGCAAAATTACCAGAATCGCTCTCTTCAGTTGCAGCCAGATCTTCCAGACCATCATCACCGCAGCATTTGTTGTTTCCGTTAGCATTTAACAACCAGTTGCATTTCCCATCAGCAGACAGGCAGTTGTTCTGACAGGCATATGCTTCTTCATCGCATTCATCATTTTCATTTTCAATCACACCACAAGTATTATTCTTGCCATCACCACAGATGTTGACTGGCTCTTTGCCGTTGAATAACCAAAAATTACCATAAACATCCGGATCATTTTCATCGCAGTCAAATCCAACAGGAACCTTGTCATTATCCTGATCATATTTCTTCAACAGATCTGTCTTGTCAATCCATCTCAGCGTGCCAGTACTAGGATCAATAGAACAATAAAACA
>JBDREV010000019.1:0-3520 GCA_043819375.1 Candidatus Woesearchaeota archaeon | reverse complement strand
GCACTCCTGCTGAAGGTGCTAATCTAACAAGTGACCAGCCAGATTTTATATTCACAGCTGTAAGTAAGGCTAATACTACTTTTTCATGTGAATTGGTAATCAATAGTACAGGCTATGGCACAAACGCTACCACTGCAAATAACACAGCAACAACCATCACTGCAAACACCACTCTTGCTGATGGTAATTACGGCTGGTATGTGAGCTGTACGGATAATGTAGGAACTTTCCAAAGCGGAACAAATACTTTTGCTCTTGATGCTACTGTTCCAAGTGTGACTATCAATTCTCCTACTGCTAATGCTAATTTAAGTACTGGTACGCAGGTTTTTAATGCTACAGTGAGTGACAATAGTCTGGCTGTTGTTCGTTTTAATATCACCAATAGCAGCGGTTCAGTTATGTTAACTGCTTCTAACCCCAGTGGAAATTTCTGGAATGCTAGTGTTGATTTAGGTACATTAGCAGAAGAACAACATACTGCTACTGTTCTAGCTAACGATACTGTCGGTAATCTGAATAATTCAGAAACAGTAACTTTTACTGTAGATAGGACTGCTCCAACAGTAACTTTAGTAAATTCTTCTCTAAATACCACCGATACAACACCTTCGATTACTTTTAACTATACTGATGCATTATTCGGAACAGCAAGTTGCACCTTATATTTTGATGGAACTGCTTATGGTACATCCAGCGTTAATAATGCAACAGATACTGCGATAGTTGCAAATGCAACTTTATCAGATGCTACTTATTCTGTTACAGTAAACTGTACAGATGGTTCTTCAAACGAAGGAGCAAGCAGTTCGATTACTGTTACTGTGGATACGAGTGTTCCTGCAGTCACTTTCAATTCTCCTTCTACTGGCAGCTTTCATCTGACTGATTTTGTGGTTAATGTAACTGCAACTAGTGCTTCAACAGTTAGATATAGATTAGAAAATGGGACTAATTCTAGTGATGTTGGAAGTTGGATCAGCTTGAGTAATCCAAGTGGAAATTTCTGGAATGCTACTATTACTGGAACTACTGCTGATTGGAATTATACCCTTCGGATTAATGCTACCGATTCTTCTGGTAATAGTAATTCAACTGAAACAATAATTATTGGAATTGATGACACCAACCCCATTAATGTGTCCGTTTCATGTAATGCGGTAAACGTTGGAGCTAGTCGATCCTGCAGCTGTTCTGCCAATGATAACTCGGAATCTTTTGGGGGGTCCTTGACTTATGGTTACTCTGGAGATAGTACCTCTACTGCCGGGACTACGACTGTTACCTGTACCGCAACCGATTCTGCTGGGAATACAAACAGCAGCACCGCTTCTTATACAGTCAATACGGCAAGTTCTTCAGGTGGAGGAGGCTCAGCTACTACTCAGATTGCAGGAGAATTCGCTAAAGCCGTCTGGTATGTGATTGATGCAAACCAACCAACCTCTTTAGAGATAGAAAATGGGGGATTGGGATTTACTGAAGTAATTTTCGAACTGAAAAAGAAGACTTACGGCGGCTGGTTAAAAGCAGAGAAGAAAGACAATCTGCCCAGCACGGTGCAAGTTTTTGAGAAAAAAGTCTACAAATATATGGAGATCACTAAAGGGAATGCCATCAAAGATGAGGATTTAAGCAACATCAAGATCAAATTTAAGGTAATGAATTCCTGGCTGACTGAGCAGGGTCTGGATAAGGATAGTATCTCTTTGTTCAGGTATGTTAACGGAGAATGGGTTGAATTGAAGACAACAATCCGGAATGATGCGGGTACTTATATCCATTACGAGGCAGAGACTCCCGGATTCAGCTATTTCCTGATCGGTGAAAGTGAGAAAACAACTGCAGAAGCAACAGTACTGGAAGAGACTAAAACTGTGCCCACACAACCAGCAGTAGAAGAAGTTTCAGCAGCAGAAACAGTTCCAGAACAAGTTGAAGGGAAGAGCTACAACTGGGTTTGGTGGACTTTGGGAATTATCGCAGCGATAGTAATCTTGGGCTATCTTTTCTGGCCAAAGAAAAAATAATCTTTTTCTTTTTTTAATCTTTTTTTCAATAAGAATTATAAACTTTTAAATTTTCCTTTTTGTCATGAAAATCACAATAGATACAAAAGAGGATTCTAAAGAGGAAATCAAGAAAGCGATCCAATTACTGTCCAGCTTGGTCAAAGAAGAAGTTGTAGTCAATCAAGATGTCTTTTCTTCAGATCAGGAGACCAACAATTCTTTTGCCAACATGTTTGGAGGAGAGGAACCAGTCCCAGAAAAAACTGTTGAGCCAGATCAAGGCACACCAATCAATTTCAGCGGTTTTATGGATCTGGTCAATAAGAAGAATCGTAAAGAAGATGATGAAGATTTTCCTCAGATAACCTCATATTAAGAAGATCAAACCAACTCCAACTAGAATTAGGAGTAGATATAATCCGATTACTATCCTACTAAATTTCTTAGAGCCGAAGAGATAGGCGATTCCCCCTTTCACTGCAATGTTGGTCAGGGCAGCGATGATAATTCCGTTCCTGGCAATATTGCTAGCTAACGTTTCTTTAGCTAACTGTGATAAGGAGATAGTGATTGCAGCTACATCTGCGAATCCAGAAAACACACTGATTAAATAGATTCCGTTGGATGAGAAATAAAGATCAGCAATTTTGACTAGGGCTAGGATCAAGGCAAAGAAGACACCAAATTTAAGTGCTGGTGTTAGGGTGAATGGAGAAGGAAGCTCAATCTTTGTATTCTTCACTTTCTTAGCCCGTTGATAAAGGAAATAAGAGAATACTAAGGAGATCACTGCCAGGATCCCAATCGGCAAAAGTAGAGTTAAGACAAGATTGCGGTTGATCACAAAAGCAACCACTAAAATTCTGAAGAACATCACTGTGTTGGCTAAGATCACTCCTAAAGCTAAAGCATAGGGGAGATTTTCCTTTTTGCTGCGATTAGAGAAGCTGGAAGTGACTGCTGTGGAAGAGACTAATCCTCCAAAGATCCCTGCCAGCTCAATACCCTTTTCTCCAAACCATTTCATCAGGATATAACCTGCGAAAGAGATTCCGGAGATGAACACTACCATCAACCAGATGACGAAAGGGTTGAAGATCTCATGAGGACCATATCCTTTGTTAGGTAGAAAGGGCAAAATTACAAAGGCAATCACCGCAAATTTCAAGGTGTCTGCTAACTCTTCTCTTTTTATCTTTTTAGCGAACTGATGCAGGAAGTTTTGAGCATAGAGGAGAATTGCGGTGGTGATGGCAATAATCACTGCTAAAGTAGCCTGTTCATAGATGACTAAGATTCCCACCAAAAAAGAGATCAAGGCAGCCACAGCAGTGGTGATGCCAGGATATTTTGAATCTTTTGTAGAATTGATATAAGCAGCCACAATCAAGGAGAAGCAGGCCAGAGAGCCGACCATCAGGAACCATAATGAAGTTAAGGTACCAAGATAAGCGATGATTGATCCGGCTACAGCGATCAGAGGGAAAGTTCTGATGCCGGCAAAACTT
>JBDREV010000018.1:0-9731 GCA_043819375.1 Candidatus Woesearchaeota archaeon | reverse complement strand
GTCCTGTGCAGCTTCCTTGGTCTGCTCCTTTCCAGCACTAACTTTTACTTTAGCAGGCCGGATTACTTTATCCTGGATCATAAATCCTTTCTGAATCTCTTCAACGACTGCACCTTCCGGTTGGTCAGATTCTACTTTCATCAAGGCTTCATGATAATAAGGATCAAAATGATTTCCTTTAATCTTTATCTCCCTCACCCCTTTGTCCTTAAGAAGAGTCAATAGTTGAGAATAGATCAGTTCTACGCCCTTGACAAAATTCTCCTTGTTTTCAGTATTCTTCAAAGCCAATCCAAGGTGATCCAACACTGGCAACAGCTCAAGGATCAGATCTTTATTAGCCATCTCATGGATGTCTTCAATCCTTTTCTCCTGTTGTTTGCGATAGTTCTCAAAGTTAGCCTGCACTCTTTGCAGCATTTCTTTCATCTCTGCCAGTTCATCTTTTTGATGTTCTGTCTGTTTCTCCTCTTGATGTTTTTCTTCTTTTTTTTCACTCATTTTACAACCTTGTTGACTTAAAGTCAACCTAAACTAGTTAAGATATAACTTGTATATAAAGTTTTCGGGAAAAGTTTAAAAATAGAGAAAAGATTATCTAGGTATGGCTTCCAAGATCACGGTGATTAAGATAAGAAAGATCTCCAGCCCCAATGTAAATGAAGAATTGCGTTGGCTGGGAAATTCTTTAGGATTATTTGGATTAAGAGATAGGGATAGCAGTTGTTTTCGGGTCTTTATTGCTCTGCTGAAAAGCTCTAAACGAAATCGGCCGCTTTCCTCTGATGAGATTGCTGAATCATTAAGATTGAGCAGAGGCACAGTTGTACACCATCTAACCAGGCTGATGGAATCAGGGCTGGTAATAAGAGAAAAGGAGGGTTATCTGCTTAGAGAAAATAATCTAGAGAACGTGATCCGAGATATCAGGAAAGATATGGAAATAATGCTTGAAGAATTAAGAGAAACTGCTAAAGAAATTGACAGAGGATTGGGCCTTTAAATTCTTTGATTATAAATGGGAGAATAATTCCCTCCCCATTAAAGTCAAAATAGTGACTATAATCCCCGCAATTGTAACCCCAACCAAGTTGATTACTATAAACTTTTTATGGCTAATCCCTAATAAATAAGCACCTAACGCTCCACTATAAGAGCCGCTGCCCGGGATAGGCAAAGCGATAAAGAACGCCAATCCAAAAGAACCATATTTTTCAACATATCTATGTATTTTTCTTTGTGTTCTGATCACTTGTTTCTGATAACAACGTTCAATCCATTTAATCCTCAAAAAAAGATGGATTACTTTATCGAGTAATAAGTAGATAATTGGACCAAGAACAGCATTAGCAAGAACACAAACAAAAAAAACCAATAACCAATCCAGTCCTAATCCCTGTAATGAAAGATGAAAAGGTAAATCCACTTGTCCACTTAAAATTCCAACAGGAATGCTGAATCTCAACTCTAAAAATGGTAAAAAGGTAAGTAAGATCAAAATAAATATCTTGTGTATCATTTTTGTTCTAGTCTGTTCAATTCTTCAATAAGATTTAATTGGTTTTTCTTTTTTAACATTCTCCTGATATGATGACGATTTAAAATCTTTGTGTTTTTTGATTCTAACTTTCTATACTTGAACATGCACCAAAACTCTAACTTATTGCAATGTTGTTTGTATCTTTCGGCATCTGTTTGAATACTCCTACAAAAAGCATTAAGTTTGGCATCAATTATTTTATCAATTTTGGAATTATTTTTTAAAATAACAACATCAGGAACTGATCTGTCTTTCAGAACAGGTTTTATCAAAACATTCCGGTAAATCTTCTTACAGGTATCGATAACAAATTTTTCCCAAATTTCCCAACGTTCATCATTATAACCATAATGTGGTTGGTAACCAAGTTCTTTAAGAAACTGGTTATAACCTTCAAAATAACGATAGATAGCTGATATAAGCCGAGAATTTTTGTAAGATAATTCTTCTAAAGTTGGGGGGTTGTTGTTTTTGATAATCTTTTTAAATTTTTTAATGCATTCTTTTTTAGTCCAACTTTGCTGATTTAAAGGCAATCCCAAGTCTTTCAAAAAAGTATTATACTTTCCATAATTTAAGATTATTCCTCCAAGAAGACCGTAATTACTTTTTCTTAAATCATTTGAATTGGGAATCTTGTTTATTTTTCCAACTATCTTCAAAAATTCATGTTGGCAAGTTTTCTTATTCCATTTTACTTCAAAATTGGGTTTTAATCCCTGGCTTTTTAAAAAATTATTATAAGTTTTCCATTTTCTTAAAATTGCTTTCCATAAACCGGGACAAATCTTCAGATCTTCTTGAGTAGGAGATTTATCTTTCTTAAGCTTATTAAACTCCACAATACATTCTCTTTTAGTCCAACGTTTACCATTCACAGGCACGTTTAGATATGTTAGAAAACGATTATATGTTTTCCATTCACGAACGATAGCATCTAACATGCCGGAATAATCTTTTTTTAAATCATTATATCTCGGTGTTCGACCTAACTCTGACTTGATTTCAAAAAAAGTTTTTATGATCTTGTCTTCCTTCCATCTGTAAACACAACCTTTCTTTAAATTAATTTTTCGGCATTGGTTCTTAATAGATTCTTTTGTCCTATCCAATTCTACTGCTATCTCTTTAGCAGTAAGCAGGGGATACTTTTCAAGAAGGAAATTTACTTCTTTTCTATTCCATTTCTTGGGAGTACGGGGCATGGTTTTACTAAGACGTTGATTTTTATATACTTTATGAGATTTATTCAAATCAACTTTCATTTATAATCACCTCCAACACGATTCAATCGAATTATGTTCTCTTATATCTTTGAGTTACTTGACCAAAAATTTAAGTTGGGACATAAAAATTACAGAGCTTGGAGGTAAAATAAAAAATGAGAGTTTTATATCTTAATCCTGTTCTTACAGTACGGGCAGAATACTGCTTTCAGCCCGGAGAAAAGAAAAAAGAAGAAACTATGTTTACAGAATGGACAACTGGTTGTAGTTCTGTTTATTTTAATCCCCCACCAAATTTAAATTAAAAAAAATTAATCTGAAGCTAACTTCCAGATTGCTTTCATGCCCACGATGATTGCACCAGGCACAACAAAAACAACAATGTTGCTTAAGATTGACCTTAAGTATAATCCAATTCCAGGAATCAAGCCCAGATTGACAATACCTGCCAGCATCAAAGCAATGGCTGCCATCAAGAACGGCAAAGTCTCTTTTGCAGTAAGGTTAAAGATTCCCACTACAGTTCCCAAAATCACTAATGTGGTAACTAACGCTTCCGGTCCGATATAATTTCTGAACAACCCTGCCAGGATGGCAATGATTAATCCTGCAAAAAAGGAATAATGTGCAATGCGATGTAATTCCATCTTCGGTTTTTTTGATGAAATAGATACTTTAGAAGAAACTTTTTTCTGAGTCCTAGATTTAGACCTCTTTTTGACCATTGACTATCACCTCAATTTTAATATACTGAGAAAGATATTTTTGTTTATAAATGATTCGGTTTTTTCCGAATCATTTTAGTTTTTAATGAATTAAAAACTATAAAACATTCGCTTTTTTTGCGAATGTTTTCAATTAGTTTCTGATGAATCGCTGTATTTGTTCTGTTGGTAATTGGTTTTCTTAAAACAAAAAGGATAGATTAGAAATATTAAAAGATAAGGGAATAAAATTCCCTCACTCTTAAACGCCTTCGGCCAGATTCGAACTGGCGATCGCATGGTGACTGCATAGCTTATAACAGCCATGTGCTCTACCGTTGCTCTCAGGTTATCCCTGATCTAAGCTACGAAGGCATTAACTTTTCTAAATCAGCAACCAATTTAAATATTTTGTGGCGATTACATCACAATGGAGATCTTACCAGAAATTGAGATTATCGGACTTTCTTTATGGCTGGATAAAAGCAAAACATTAATCTTCTCAGATTTTCACCTTGGTTATGAAGAAACATTGAGAGAAAAAGGTTTCTTCCTTCCCAAGACTCAGTTTCAGGATGTGCTGCAGGAGGTAAAATTTATTCTCAATAAAGTCAAGCCTAAACAGATTATCATCAATGGTGATCTCAAGCATGAATTCAGTAAGATTCTCTCCCAAGAATGGAAAGACGTGTTGAGACTCATTGATTTTTTATTGGAGAACTGTGAAGAGCTGATTATTGTCAAAGGAAACCATGACAGGTTCTTAAGACCGATTGCCGGCAAGAGAGAGATCAAAGTTGTAGAAGATTTTCAAGTTGATGATATCTTGATCTGTCATGGAGACAAGATCAAAGAGACTGCTGCCAAGACTATTATCATCGGACATGAGCATCCAGCGATTGTTCTAAAAGAGCTGGGCAAGGTGGAGAAATTCAAATGTTTCTTGTTGGGAAAATGGAAGAAAAAAGATCTGATTGTGATGCCCAGTTTCAATCCGATCTTAGAAGGCACAGATATTCTCAAGGAAGAGCTGCTTAGTCCTTATCTGGAAGATATTTCTGATTTTAAAGTTTATGTTGTTGGGGAAGAGATTTATGATTTCGGTAAACTGAAAAATTTAAGTTAACTTTTCACAGGCTTCTCTTCCACATACTTCTCATGCACTGGAAAATCACTTCCTTCATCTATCTCCCATTCATCTAGTTTTTTCTTCTTTTTCTTTTTTTTGTCTTCTTCTATCTGATTTGGTTTCATTTTAAGATTCCTTTTCTTTTGCCAATATCCATCCACGCCCAGCTCCAGATAACACATTCAAAGGCCAACACCAGGTCTTCTTTCTCTAAAAAATGATAGGCATCTTTGATGTAAGCTTCAATATTAGTTACAAATTCTTTATCTTGGCAATCTTTAATCTTTTTGAATTCTTCCTCTGCCTTAGGCAGCCATTTATTAATTTCCTTCCTCAATCTTTCTTCTATTTCTGGCATTTTTCACAATAATAGGTTCCCCTTCCTCCAAGATTTATTTTTTTTAATTTATGTTTTTTGGGACAAGACTCTTGACCATAAACAGCCAGATGGTTCTGGAAGCCTCCGGATCCTTCGATATGCACATAATTTTCCACGGTAGTTCCATGGTGTTTGATGGCTTTTTTTAATAAACTTTTGAGTCCGGAATGCAGCTTTTTGATTTCCTGCCCAGATAACGTAGATATCTTTCTTTTAGGATCAATCCCCGCGTGATACAAAGCCTCTTGAGCGTAGATGTTGCCTACTCCTGAGATGAATTTCTGATCGATCAGAGTAGTTTTGATATTGGCTTTAGGTCTTTTTTGTAATAATCCTTTAAACTGGTTAAGCTCAATCTCCAAAGGTTCCGGTCCCAGTTTGTCTAGCTCAGTTTGCAATTGTTTCTTGTTTAGTAATCTTATCCCTCCAAATTTACGGATGGAATTGTGAGTCAATAAAGAACCATCAGCCAAACGAAACTTAACCAGGACATATTTCTGGAAAGGTTTTAACTTATCTTCTTCTCCTTTCTTAAAATAATGGAAATGACCTGTCATGCGCAGGTGCACCAACAGATAATTGCCTCGATCTAATTCAATCACAATCGCTTTAGCCCGGCGATAAACTAAAACAATCTTGGCTGGAATAACATCCTTAATCTTAAGATCAATTTTATTTCTATCCAAAATTTCCACAGAAGTGATCTTTTTACCTAAAACCTTCTTCTTCAGCTGCTGGACAATCGTCTCCACTTCAGGAAGTTCTGGCATTCAAGGAATCAATTCCCCAATCTTATTAAATATTGTGCTGGTTTTCCCTTAAAAAGACCTAACGATAGATTTTTATATTTCGGGGTTGTTTTAATCCCAAGAAAAGAGAGGAAAATGTTTCATCCACATCCTGCATCCGTACATCCGCATCACCATTATAGGGGATGGCTTATTCTAATCGTGCTAATCGCTGGATTAGGGCTAACTTATCTGATCTATAACCCCTCAGAAAGCCTGACTGGTTCAGTGATCGGAGTCAAAAATGACACGATCCAGCCCGTCGGTGTTCCCGAGTTCCAGATCTCCACTTCTCTGTCCCCACCAGAATTAGAGATTGAAAGCGAAAGATACAGAATTGAGGCAGTTCTGCCTTTTTTAGACAATTCTGACCTATCCATGGATGAAGAGTTCAACTTCAGAAAGCTGGAAAATGTCAATCTGGTCCTAGAAGGCTATCAAGGAAAGACATTCTTAACTCCAGAAAACACCTTTAAGCTGGACGGAAAAACTCAGGGCATCTCGATCAATGGGATAACTATTGACAAAAAAGATAAGCTGTTTAAGATCATGACCAATCCTTTAAAGTTTGAATCTTTGACCCTCTCCAATATCTCATTGAATAATCTTATCTTCACTTCTTCAGGAGAAGTGCAGGTCAATGAAAATACTTTCAAAATGACTGATCAAAAAGCCCACATCAACAGTTTCATGGGCAACGTCATCCTAGCTAATTCAACCTTTAAGTTGGAAGGTGAGATCAGCTCTCTTAAGATTGAAGGTTATCCGGAAGTAAATTTAGGTTAAAAAATGAAAGGAAAAAAAGGATCAAGTAAACCCAACCCATTAGTGGATGCTCTGGCTTTCATCATCACTGCCATCAACAAGAATAAGAAGATTATCGCAGTAATTGCACTATTAACAGTATCTGCTTTTTTTGCTGTTAATTACTTCTCCGGTGTCAAAAGCCAGGTAAGAGTGTGTAGTTATGATCTGACCGAATGCCAGAGTGTAAAAAGAGGCCTCACTGACCAGAACATGCTCTTACAATCAGAAAAAAATAACTTGACTTCTCAGGTCAGCCTGACCGGCAGCAAGCTGGGAGATTATGAGGATAATCTGGAAACAAGAGATTCTCAACTCAGTAAATGTCAAAAAGATACAGACTTATTAGAAGAACAATTGAAAACTGAAACTGAAGCCTGCACTGAGGATCTGGATAACAAGACAGAAGCTTTAAAGGTATTGGCCTTAAATCACACCACCCTCCTGAATGATTATTCTTTTTTGACCAAGAATTATGCTAAGTACAAATGCTGTCCACAATATAGTTTTTATGCAGTGATCTCTAATAATGTGCTCTGTTGCTATGAATCTGGAAGTGATTTCATCTGCGGAGCAGGGATAGAGACTCCTAGAGAAGAGATCAACGATGTCTGGTGCTCTTGAAGACAATAAATTATATAAACTCCTTTTCTTTTGGACTGAACGATGGAAAAAGTGCTGATGGTGTTGAGGAAAAGCAGGAAATCTTTCATCTTAGAATACTTTTCGGCAATTCTATTATTATCACTGTTAGCAATCGTTTATCTTAAAGGAATAACCATTGCCAGATGGGCAAATTACCTTATCTTTGGTTTAGTTTTTGTCTCTCTTTCTTCAGCAGAACTTTCACGGATCATGCACCGGTATGTGGTCACTGAATCAAAGATTACTGTCATTGATGGTTTGATCCAGCAGCGCAAGCAGAATATCTACTTTTTTTCTTTAAGATTCGTCCCCCGGATCAATGTCAAACAAGGCAGGATCCAGAGACTGCTGAATTATGGGACAATCTATGTTGAAGAAGGAGATTCAAATAAGTTTGAACTTAAAGATGTGGATGATCCCCACAACATCATGTCCAAGATAGAAGTGTGGACAGGAATGAACCAGAAAAAAGAATAGAAAGATATAAAAACAAAAAAAGTTATTGATTATTAAAATTAGTTAAAGAGGTCATAAAATGTTCCATAACCAACCACCCCCTCCCCACCATCATAAGAGGGCATATCTTTTCTTAATCACCTTGATTGTAGGAGCACTCCTAGTAGTGCTAGTGGTCAAGGATGATGGAAGTGTCAATCCTCTGACCGGATCAAGTATCGGAATCGCCGGTGAGGAGAAAGAAGAATCTATCTCTATGGACACGATTGCCAAAACAAAAACATCCAATAAGGGCAAGGTTATGGATTTCAGCCTGTCTTTTGACAATGCTCCCCACATACAAGAAGAGACCCAGATTAAAGAGTTGATTTTCACGTTTAAAGATCCTACTTCCAGCATAAAGATTAACGCAGAAGAGCTCGAATTAAAAAATCTTGAAGAGATTAAGATTATCATCATCAATTTTGATGGGAAAGTTGATTTTGATGAAACTGTGCTTTCTCTTCAGGGAAAGGGAGAGAGCATCACTATCAACGGGATGGAAATATCTACAAAAGGGAAGATGGACCTTTCTTTCAGTAACCTAGTCTATGAAACTATGAAGATCTCAGAGATTGCTTTGTCATCTCTTGATTTTGGCGAGGGCAGTGGAAGCTTATCTGCTGGAGAGAAGATGGACTATGTATTGAGTTATGATCAACTGCTAGTCACTGGTTTTGAAGGAGATTTCTCTGTCGGAATGGATAATCAAAGCTTAGTTACAACGAAAGGTCAAATCACCGGACTTTCTATCAGAGGAGAAGTAGATTTAATGATCGGTTAGGTTATTTCTAATTAAAAGAATGTTTAATACAGTCCCTGCTCTTGAAGAATAGGTTTTTTCTGTTCACGACGGTATTCTCCATATTTATCTTGCGGAGAAAAACGAGGGGGTTTAGGGGGAAAGGTCTTGGTATTACAAGCAGGACAGTGATCTTGCAGGGTGTAAGCATGACATTCTGGACATTTAAGAATATGTTTCATTGTTAAAAATTTTCATTCTCGAATAAAAGAAGCTTGGGAGATTTTATCCTTAAACTTCTCTAAAATCCCTTCAGCTTTCTTGAATTTTTTTTCTGCGGATTTATAATCAACATCTTCCACCCTGAACTTGTATCTGCCTGCACCCAGATAGAATAAAATTATCTTAGGTGAAATTTTAGCTATTTCTGCTAAAGTTTTCTTGATCTTATCCAATCCATTTTGAGCATACGTCTCCAACCTTATTTCTCCGGAAATCTCAATCTTAGGTGGACGGAATTTATCTTTGATTGCTTCAGTAAGTTCCTGAGCAACAGTTTTATCAAGACCCAGCTTCTGGAGATCGCATTCCCCGGCAACTACTTCTTTAAAGCAAAGATAAAGATGACTGTAAGATTTAAAAACTTTTTCAGTGACTTGAGAGTACAAGCTTTTGAAAGGTACAGAGAGTTTTTTAGCTAAGTTTTCCAGCAGGCTTTCTGCCTTGGCCTCTTGTTTGATCTCTTCTAATTTTTCCACTGCCTGAGTAGAGTTCACTCTCCTTAAAGAGACATCGATATGCCCTGCCTGCAGATCGATTCTCAGCACTTTGCAGATGATCTGCTTACCAATGGTTACATAATCTCTCAGATTACGGATCCTTCCCGGAGAGATCTCTGAGATGTGGATCATTCCCTGCTTGTTATCATATTCCAACAGATCTACAAACACGGAGTTAGGAAAGATCTTGATTACCTTGCATAAGATAATCTCACCTTCTTCTGGCATTCCTTTCTTTTTATAGAGCATTTTAATCTATTTAAGAAGTGTATTTAAAAGGTTTTTGGAAAAGAGAAAAAAAGATTAATCCAAAACTTCCAGCACCCTGGCACATAGCTTGGATTTGCCTCCAGACGGCATGGACAGCTCCTTGCTGCAGACCAAACAATTGACTACGCGGGAAGCGGTTCCAAAAATGATCTGCTCATTTTTGCATTTAGAGCATCTTACTTTGATAAATTTGCTTTTTGGTTGGGAAATCTCTATTTTGGTCATGTTGA
>JBDREV010000017.1:0-2358 GCA_043819375.1 Candidatus Woesearchaeota archaeon | reverse complement strand
ATTCTTTGAAGGGGCTAATTGGATCGTTAGAGGACTTTCCGGTGAATGTGGCTGGTAATTGATGTACAACATGCCCTGAAATCCTTTTCCGAAGGGATTTCCTGACCAACGCTTGTATCCGAAATCACCTTCTGAGCTTTTTAATCCAAGTCTCAAAGCTAATTGCTCTAGAGCAGGAAGTTCTTGTTCAGTACAGCGGTCAAAACAATAAAGAGTCATTTTACAACTAAATAGTAGTTATTATTTATAAATCTTTCTTAGAACTAGAGGAAATTAAATATTTCGGTTCACCAATCCCCTAAACTCTTCTGCCCTTTGCTTTTGATCAGATCCTGATAGGGCTTCCAGGTCTTGCGAAACAGATGGGCATGCTTCTCAAAATTTTCTTTGAAGAAGATCTGCGTCTTTTCATCAGCCAAGTAACCGCTGCCGCATTCACCAAATTGCTTCTTGATCTTCTCAATCTCCCTGTCTCTGGTAACTTTGGCTAGGATAGAAGCGGCCCCTACCACCACATAATTCAGATCTGCTTTATGTTCAGCTATCACCTCGGCTTCTTCTCTCAGTTCAGCAGCCAGTTTATTGATAAAATAATTTTTGTACGCGGGAGGATTGGTACTGGGACAATCTAAGATCACCTGATTCGGTTTCAATTCATTGACAATCTCTGCAGAAGTATCTGCTTCTAACCAATTTAGATTTAGATTAGGATCATTTAAAGCGGCATCAATCTCTGCTGGAGACACTGCAATAATCTTGTAACTGACTGCTAATTCTTTGATCTGCTCAAAGAGTTCTTCTCTCTTTTCTTTGGTCAGTAATTTACTATCTTTGACACCTAGAGCTTTCAATCTATTTTCATCTCCTTCCTTGATCAGCATTCCAGCCATCACTAAAGGGCCGAGGATTGGACCGCGACCAGCCTCATCGACACCACAGATCATTTTTGAGATTTCAATCACCTTTCTATCAGAAATAAAGAGACTATTTTAATTTTCCTCTTAAATATATGAAAAAGAAATAACCTAACATACTCATCAAGATTCCTCCTAAGACATCCAACAGATAGTGCTGTTTGACGAATAACACTGAAAGGCTGACCACTCCTGCCCAGATGAACAGCCACCAGTATCTTTTATTGCTGTGAAAACAGACTGCCGCTGAGAGCAGAGATAAAGAAACATGCAAGCTGGGAAAACAGTTATATCCAGCATCAAGCAGATAGATCAAGTTAACTAGGCTGTTTTCAACTGCAGGCCTGAGCATCTTCACCGGAAAAAGAAAGAAGATCAGGTAGCTTAGTCCCATCACCAAGAAATAAGAAAGTGCAGCGCTGTTGAAGCTTTTTCTCTCCTTGACAAAGAAATAAGGCATCAGGACTAACAAGTACATCGAGATATAGACAAAGACAAACATAGGCATGAAGGGGATCTTGGTATCTATCGCCAGCTTAAGAGTATAACTCTCTCCTTCGCCAAAAGAAGAATTGATCAGGAAAAAAGGGATGAAAAACAGAGCCAGCAAAACAGTAAGTATCTCTCTCTGATATTTGTGATAAAATCTCATGGAAAGAACATTTCTTAAGATTATATAAACGTTAGGGAAAAATTAATTCTCTTGAATCCTCATCCAAACCATCACCGGTATGTCCTCAGTATACAGGATATATGCCCCAGTTTTCTTAAAGCCGAGGGATTTCAGCCAATCCGTATCACTCTCAAAAGTTGGTTCAACCAGGATTCCCTCTACGTCGGTTCTTTTTCTTAACTCTCTAAGAGGTCATCAAAATATTCGTTGGAAAACCCATATTCTTCTTCTATCTCTTCACCGTTCTCATCATATACTGAGGTTCCCCCAATAATTGCTAAAAAACCTTTGCCGGAATAATCTCTCACTCCGTTTAATTGGTAAAAATCAATTTCCGGCCCCAGGCAGTATTCATCTCTAAAACCACACCCAGTAATATGTCTGGACAACAGTTCATAAAAGGAAGAATTACTATCCGGTTTAATCAAATCATAATGCATGATTGCTTTGATACTAGGCAATTCTTTCAGTACTTGTTCTTCTTTAAGCCCTCTTTTTTTTACTTGGTCATAAAAATCTGCAAGTTTGTATTCTAATTCTCCCTGTTCATCTTCTTCAAAGTAAGCCACTAACATTTTACAGTCCAAACGCTTCCGTGAAATCACGGATCCTCCTAAACTCCGCCAGAAATCCTGCTCCTTTATCTGTGATCCTCACCACCTTGGAGATTTTTCTTTTCTTTCCCTCTATCTCCACAACTTCCACCATGCCCTTGGTAAGAAGCTCATCCATATAGCTTCCTAATAGCTTATGGGATAGATTGGATTTGTA
>JBDREV010000016.1:0-2620 GCA_043819375.1 Candidatus Woesearchaeota archaeon | reverse complement strand
TGGTAGGTGCTGCCACTATCGCCCCAGTAGGACTGAAAGTGAGCAATTTTAAGGTGATTGCAGAACAGATGATCAGATCTCTATTCATCTCTGGAAGGATCAGGCTGCCCACCCATTTCTCCCAATATTTTTTGGTTGAATTCAATAGGATTAAACATCTCTTGACATTGAAATCTTCTGTATGGTCTTTTTTTCCCACCACTAAATATTTTGTCTTATCCAATTCAACAATATCCTGCCTGATGATCGCTTGATAAGGGAGATTAGAGATCAGACTTACTTCTGTTCCTGCACAGAGCAGGTTGCCGTTCTCTTCTACCAGATCACATTCTTTCAAAGCATAATTGGGTTTTGGATCATAGATAACTCTTATCCTCGGTTTTCCGGTGATCGGCTTGATGATCCGGATCATCCGATTCTGCCGCATCAGTTTGTCTTTCCGTTTAGAAACTAACTTACGGTACCTGGGAAAGAAATCCAGCACTTTGAAACTGTCTTTCTCTGACTCAAAAACAGTTTCCAGAATTGCAGTATGAGGAAGATATCTCTGACTGATCTTGTATTTACCAACTGGCCTGATCTGTAGAGAACCTCCTTTTTTCTCATCCAGCAGTTTAGCAAAGATACTGGGGCTATCAAAGTCAGGATAACACATCCATTCCACGCTGGCTTTCTTGCTGATCAAAGCACAGGTGCGGCAATTGCCGATAATTCCGTAATCAAGCATTCAATACAGAAATGAAAGATATTATTTAAAGTTAAGTTACCATATTAATTAGTACTAAGAAATTCCACAACGTTCTTGAAATCCAGTTTCACAAACTCCCGGAAATCCAGACCTTTCTTTTTCAATTCGTGCAGAGCCAGCTTGACGTGCGTACTGCCCTTAGGCAGGTCAAAGCCTGCTTTCATGCTCAAAGAATCAAGCTGTTTAAGAGCAGCTGCCCTGGCTAAAACACTAGCTGCAGCCACCTCCACATATTTATCTTCAGCTTTCTCTTCTTTGATTTCACCCACAGTGCAGCCCGGATATTTATCTACTACATGTTTTCCCGGCTTCAGATAATTATAACCATCACGATGCAGCTTGTTCAATAACCGAGTAATCTTATTTCGATTATACTCTTCCGGAAAGATACTGATCACTTCACATTCAGCAAGATTCCGGATCTTATCAGCCATCACTATAATTTCCTTGTCTGCCAGCTTCTTGCTGTCAGCCACACCCAACTCCTTCAGCTTTTCTCTCACCACATCATCAGCTTTTACTGCTGCCACCACTAAGCCCCCAAAAGTATCTCCTTTCAGACTTTCATCAGAACCGATGATCACTCCTTTCTCGACTCGGAAATTTACTGGCTTGATCTCTTCCAGTCCTTTTTTCCTCAATTGTGCAGCAACCTTCTCTTTCTCTTCTTCATTGCCCTGCAACAATAATTTTCCAGAAGTGTAAAGAATAAGCACAATCTTTTTCTTGTTGACCTCTTTACTCAACCTTAATTCTTCATAGATGCTTTTCAGCTCTCCTTCTTCAAAATTTGCTTTAGTTAAGAAACCAAGGTCTGCTCTTTTCACCTCTTTAAATACAACCATGAACTAAGGGATAATTTTTAAGTATAAAAAAGTTACCACGGAATCATGGCCCCAGTGTATCCTCTTTCCCGCAGAAATGGAGAGAGATAATTGTTTAAGAATTCATCAATTCTCATTTCATCCCCCATAAACACAAAAGTTGCTGTCTCTTCGATTATTTTCTCGATGAACTGAAAATTGTTCTCGTAAAAAAGGTCAATATCTTCAGAGCTGAAACGGTAGAAAGTTTTCTCTCGATCAACTTTGGTAACTGCACCATCTTTTTTCAAGCCGAGTGATTCTAAAAGGGTAATCAATTCACCATTATCCTGACTGGATTTATCTCTGATCTTTTTTTCTAATTCTGATTTACTTCGGTCAGACTTAACTTCCCGATATCTTTGGGATTCTTCTTCAAATCTCCTGAAAGTGTAATAGGCTTTAAGCATTTTATAGTCTCTTCTGATAGATATGCTGGATCCGCTTGAAAACTTCGCTTCCGGAACATCTTTTGTTGGGTGTAATCCTAGAAGGAAATGAGCAAACTTGGGGAAAACATGTCTTCCTCTCTTCAAACAGGTCTCCAAGATCGTGCTCCTGAAAACAAGAATCATAAACTTTGTCTGGATTGCAGATTCCGACCAGTTTCCTGATCATTTTCCCCACTTTTCTATCCTGATGATTCTTTGAAGGGGCTAATTGGATCGTTAGAGGACTTTCCGGTGAATGTGGCTGGTAATTGATGTACAACATGCCCTGAAATCCTTTTCCGAAGGGATTTCCTGACCAACGCTTATATCCAAAATCACTCTCTGAACATTCCAAACCCAGCCGCAAAGCTAATTGTTCTAAGGCAGGAATTTGCTGTTCAGTGCAACGGTCAAAACAATAAAGAGTCATTTTACAACTAAATAGTAGTTATTATTTATAAAACTTTCTTAAAAATCCCCTAAACTCTTCTGCCCTTTGCTTTTGATCAGATCCTGATAGGGCTTCCAGGTCTTGCGAAACAGATGGGCATGCTTCTCAAAATTTTCTTTGAAGAAGA
>JBDREV010000015.1:0-4705 GCA_043819375.1 Candidatus Woesearchaeota archaeon | reverse complement strand
TGCTTTATCGATTACCAAAACAACTTCATCAATCTCGCCTCAAGATTCTATCTGTGGAGACGGAGTTGTGGGCTATTTAGATACTAATGCTAATGGTGTTTTTGATACTGGGGAAAGGCAGGAAGCTTGCGAGGGAACTACAGGATGTAATAACTGCGAATACATTCAAATAGGTTATAAAGGAACTAATTGTAACTTTGGTTCTAGAACTTGTGTAGTAACACAGATGGATCCTAAAGAATTATTTGTTGCTAAGACCAATGCTTTGGTCTATGGGCAATGCTATCCTGATACAGACCATCCTGCAGCAATGTACTGCAACAACAAGCAGCCTGAATTACAATATACTAACGGCCAGCTCAACGCTCAAGGAAAGATCTATGTGGTCTCTAATCTAGCAGCAGCCTTGGTCAAGTTCTTCCAGTCAGTTGTTTCTTAGAGGTTGGTAAATGAATGAAAGAAAAAAAATGCCGCAGAAAACTACTCAGCCCAAATTAAAGGTAAGAAAAGAAGTAGTTATCGCGGGCATTGCCATTCTTTCAGTAATTGTTCTCTTAGGATTATTCTTCTTAGGAACTCAGTTTGTAGGAAAAGCTACCGGTACCGGAGCTAACATTGGAGAAGATATTACTATCGACCGATCAGTAGGCAACGTAATCACCATCTCTTATACGGGAACCACTTCCATCAGCGGAGTGTATTTTGAATTGAGCTCAACCCAGATCAAAGAGATTTGTAAGATTGTTCCTATTACTTCGATAGAGACCCTGCTCTGGAATGGAAATTTTACATACAAAAAGTGCGATCTTATAAATAATAAAATTATCTTTGCAGATGCAACTCTCAATGATACTGAATTCAAATCTGGAACTGTGCCGATCATTAGGTTTACCCTTAATCCCCCTGAAGTGGATCTAGTCAATCTTCAACTCAGTCCGTTAGATGTCTATAATGATAAAGGAGAAGATTTGTTTGATTCTGCAGTTGAGACTATTACTATTCAATGTACTAAAGATGCTACCCGTTCTTGTGGTGATAACATTGGTGCTTGTACTGCAGGAACACAAATTTGTCAGGCAGATGAAACCTGGGGAAATTGTACTGGTGGAATCGGACCAGTAAATGAAACCTGCAACGGTCTTGATGATAATTGCGATAACCAGACGGATGAAGGCATGGTCTGTAATGATAATCTTAACTGCGGTGCTTTCGGCATCCTTTGTGAAGCAAACCAGAACTGTGTCAATGCTACTTGTGAAAATGTAACTATTGCTCCTGTGACTCCAACTATTGATGTCTCCGGCGGAGGAGGCGGAAGACGCTGTACTCCAGAATGGAGCTGCGGTTATTTCACCATCTGCGGTCCGGAACTGATCCAGAAGAGAACCTGTTACGACCGTGCTTTATGTGAATCACCAAAAGAAGAGAACCGTACTTGTGAACCTTGCGATGAATCTTGGATCTGTACTGCTTGGTCTAATTGTATCGGCGGAACCCAATCCAGAAGCTGTTATGAAGAGCATAACTGTGAAACTGCTGAAGAGAAGCCGGATGAATCACAATCCTGTGTAGAGACTTCAACTTATGTACCTCCTCCCGCTTACACTCCCCCAGTGGTAGAATACACTCCACCACCAGTAGTAGCTGCACCAGTTTCAGCTTGGACTCAGTTCTGGGATAAATGGAAGACTTGGCTCGTGCTCATCCCTTCCTTATTGATCTTAGCGATGGTGGGACTCTTGCTTTATCTGCACTTCCACAAACCCAAGACAGAAGTAGGCAACATGGATGAACTGAAAGATTGGGTAGGTCAGGAATTAGAGATGGGTGTCTCCAAAGAAGACATCAGGAAAACTTTGCACGAGAACACTGGCTGGACTGATGAAGAGCTGGATATGGCTTTCAAGGAGCTGAAGACGGAAGAAGCTCCACAAGAGCAGCCAGAAGGACAGCCGCCAACTCCACCTGCACAATAATTTTTTAAAAACTCGCATTCTAAATGCGAAAAATTTATAAAAAACTCGCACTTCTAATAAGATATGAGAGATTTCAAAAGGATCTTAGCGGACCAAAAACAAGAACTTGAAGATAGATCTCAACGGGAAAAGTTGATTGAGCGGGAAAACTTTTCTTATTTCCATACTTTGGCTTCTTCCAATCTCATCAAAGTGATTATCGGTGTAAGAAGATGTGGAAAATCAACTTTAGCCGCACAATTGCTGGGAGATTTCGCTTATATCAATTTTGATGATGAGCGGTTATCCAGTCTTAAAACTGAAGAACTAGATTCTCTTCTAGAAGCAGCTTACCAAATCTATCCTGAGTTTAAGGTTTTACTGCTTGATGAGATCCAAAACATTGAAAGCTGGGAATTGTTCGTCAATCGACTGAAGCGGCAGGGCCTGAATATCATTGTTACTGGCAGCAATGCTAATCTACTGAGCAAGGAATTAGCAACCCATTTGACTGGCAGACATGTAACCTTAGAGCTATTCCCTTTCTCCTTTAAGGAGTTTTTAAAATATAAAGGGATTAAAATTGAAACTGAGACTACTAAGGGGATCAGCCAAGTTAAGAAAGAACTCAGTGTTTATCTCACTTCAGGGGGGTTTCCAGAAACCTTAACAGAAGTGGAGCCAAAAACTTATTTGCAAAGTTTATATTCAACCATCTTGCTACGCGATGTTCTGACTAGATACAAAGTAAGATATGTTAAGACTTTCAAGGATCTGGCCAATTATGTACTTTCTAATTTTTCTAGAGAGATTAGTTTTAATAAACTAAAAAAAATGTTCAGATTAGGCAGCGATCATACTGCCAAGAATTATCTCGGTTTTTTGGAGGAGACATATCTAATTTTTTTGATTGAGAAATTTTCTTATAAGAAAAAAGAGAGTTTGCTGGGACCAAGAAAAGTCTACACTATCGATACCGGGTTGATTAAAGCAGTAAGTTTTCAGTTTTCTGAAGATAGATCTCATCTTTATGAAAATGTGGTCGCTTTGGGTCTGCTAAGGAAAAAGTCAGTCAATCCTGATCTTGAGATATATTACTGGAAAAATCAGCAGCAAGAAGAAGTTGATTTCTTAGTCCGGGAGGGATTGAAAGTAAGACAACTTATTCAAGTATGCTGTGATCTATCTAGAGAAGAGACCAAACAAAGAGAGCTTAGGGCACTTTTTAAAGCCAGTCAAGAATTGGAATGCAAGGATCTGTTGGTAATCACAGAAGATTATGAAGCAGAAGAAACGGTTGAGGGTAAAAAGATAAAATATACTCCTCTCTGGAGATGGCTGCTGCAATAATCCTCTTTGCAAATTTACTTATTAAAGTTATAACCTAAAGAAGATACCTAAAAGTTAACGGTATAACAGAAACCTTTATAAACAAATGAGGATATCTTAGTGTATGGATAAGGAACTTTTAATCAAAGTCTTGGAAGAGTGGAATTTCTGGAACAAAGACATCTCAAAACAAGTAGGAAGGGAAAGAGCTTACACTAAAGAGATTGAAAAGTTTCTGCCGGAACGAGAGATTATCACTCTTTCTGGTCCAAGGAGGGCTGGAAAATCCACAATCATGTACCAATTTATCCAAAAAATTTCCCAATCTGGAGGTATGGATCAGATTCTTTACATCAATTTTGAGGAGCCAGCCTTTTTGCCTTACTTATCCACGGATCTGCTGGAACAGATCTATGACACTTATCGAGAGAATATTAATCCCGATAAGAAATCATATCTATTCCTTGATGAAGTCCAAAATATACCTGCTTGGGAGAAATGGGTGCGTTCATATTATGACAAAAAAGAAGATGTTAAATTTATTATCACTGGCTCTTCTTCTAAGTTATTGGGCTCTGAATTCTCTAGCTTATTAACTGGAAGATTCGTTAATTTTGAGATTTTCCCTCTATCTTTCAAGGAATTTTTGGAGTTTAGGGGTTTTGAGATTCCTGCTAAGATCTTAAAGGAATCCGAACGGAAGATAAGATTTTATCTTAAAGAATATTTACAGTTTGGATCCTTTCCGGAAATAGTTCTCAAGGATGATGAGACTGTAAAAATTAAGGTTTTGGAACAGTATTTTGAAAGTATGCTGATGAGAGACGTCGTTGAACGTTACCAGATCCGGGACGTGCTTTCCCTGAAACAAGCTGCAGTTTTTGGCTTAACTAATATCTCTAAGGAGTTTAGTTATAATACTCTCAGAAAATCATTAAAAGTATCTTTGGAATCTGCTAAAAATTATTCCTTTTATCTCGAACAAGCTTTTATCTTACTCTCACTTCCATTTTTCTCATATTCAATGAAAGAAGTGATGGCCAGAAACAGAAAGCTTTACGCGATCGATACAGGCATCCGCAACGCCATCTCCAAGAGTTTTGCTCCAGATTTAGGGCGTCTTGCTGAAAATGTAGTTTATCTTCATTTACGCAGGAAGACAAAAGAGATACACTATTGGAAAGAGAAGGGAGAGGTTGATTTTGTGGTTAAGGACACTGTTTTAGTCCCAATTAATGTTACAATTGGAAAGAGCACCCCCAAAAGAGAGAAGAGATCTCTGCTGGACTTTTTGGATAAATTCAAACTAAAAGAAGCTGTCTTGATCACTGACAATGAAGAAGGAGAAGAAACAGAGAATGGTAAAACGATCCGGAAGATTCCTCTCTGGAGATGGCTGCTGTCACAATAATTTTATAAAT
>JBDREV010000014.1:0-2617 GCA_043819375.1 Candidatus Woesearchaeota archaeon | reverse complement strand
TTCCTGAAGAGTTGATTGAAGGCAATCAGGAACTGTGGGATTTCGTCAGCAGGATAGAGAGCAGCCAAGTGGTCAGCAAGAACAAGACTTTCCATCTTGTCGATAAAGAAAGAAATAACTGGCTGCTGAAGGTAACTGACTGCAAAGAACAGGCCTGCCTGGAGGCTGCGGCCAATTATTATCTTTCTGGAAGCTTTGATTTTATTGTCCCAGGCAGATCTCCTGAACCGATTGCAGTTGATGGATTATATATCACTATGCAGAAAGATGTTTCTGATGAGAAGGAAGTAAGGCCTTCTCTCGATTACTGGCTCAGCTCTTTGGCCTTGTTCCACCGGGATGCAGAACGGATTCTGAGGGAGAATGGGGTTGATATAAGAGATATTCAATTCCGTTCTGCTGAAGAAGAAAAAGAACGTTATCTAGCAGGAAGAAGAAAGCATGAATTGAAATTTAATCAATCTAATTTTGAAGATTGTCTTGCTTACTTGAGAGAGAGCAGTTACAAAACCCTGATACACAACGACACTAAAAAAGACAACCTGCATGGGAGATACCTAGTGGATCTGGAATTGTTATGTATTGGAAATCCCGGGATTGATTTAGCTATGTTATTGATGAACTATGGCCTTCCTCAACAGCAGTGGAGTTGTTATCTAAAAAGATATCTTCAACTGAGGAATGTGGGGGATTTATCTGACCAAGAATTAAAACAGCTGAACAGAGATGTAAAACTGGCTGCTTATCTAGTGATTACGCGAGAGAAGATTGCATCTTCGTTAAGAGTTCAGGCTTACTAGTCTTGAAGCTAGATGTCTAAACTGCATATTGATGTTATAAAAATAAACAACCATTTCTGGATCCTCTTCTTTAAGTAGCTTGGACAGGTTTTGTATATTTACTGCTTCTTTGACCTCATTACGGTGCTCTAGCCAAAGCTTATTGGCAAGGGAGAAATCTTTCTTTAGGTAGATCTTGTAAAATTTCTCCAGATCAAGAATCAGCTTAGAAACAAGATCCGATCTTTTGGGCTTGTTTGTTACAGAATATTCGGCAAGATGACAAAAACTGTTAGAAACCTTTTCTAGTTGAGTAACAAAGTCGTAATAATCATAAGACTTATCGCCTCCAAAATCACATTTGTGGATTGTTCTCAGGCAATGGTCCCTCAATTTCCTCAGATTCAACAAAGACAGCCTTAGGTTTTTTAAATTGACATCTCCCCATCTTTGATGGACTGTTTCGGCGATTAGTTTAGCGGATTGTAACATCTTAACGATCAGGTTTTCAAGCTCTTTTTCTTCTGTCTTTAAGAATGATTTAAGGGTAATTTTATTTGTGTCTTGAGAGATTATCTCTAGGCCGGTAAAAGAATTGCAGATCTTGTTAATCTCCTGTAAGGGTGGCCGTGTTTTGAAGTTCAGGAGGATCTCATCAAAACCGGCTTTATAAGCAGAGGCAATAATGCTTCTTAACTGGTGTCGATGGTTAGTCTGCACAGTTATATTTTTAATACTCAGTTCTGCTTCTCCGACTCTGTAGACGATTATATTCTGGTTTTTTTCTTCCAGTTCTACATCATCTCCGGCCTTAAGTTTTTTTGCCTTAATCCAGTTAGCAGGCAAAGTTAGGGTTAAGGCATTCTGTCCTTGTTTCACCAGTTTTCTTCTCATGACTGTTAAGACTATCTATTCATTTTAAAATTTTTCTATAAGTTATATAAGTTAAGATTAAGAAACAGCTCGATTCATCAGTAAGCAATAATGGCGGAAAGGATCAGCATTAAATTGAACCGGAGATTATTTAATCCTTTGCTTGACGAATTAAAAGAGTTTTTAGGCAAAGGTTTTTTCGATAACGACAACGACCTGGTCAGCAAATGCGTCTTTTTCAGCCATTGGTTGATTGCTAATCAAGACAAAAATAAATTTGTTGTGACTAATCTTCAGACTTTGCTCAGATTGGGGGGGATGGAAAAAAAAGAAGCTTTGATTACTTTTAATGAGAGATACAAGCAGTTTAAACGGAATAAGATAGACAGTAGAGAGACCCAGTCTGACCCCAATATTTAAAACCTTTAAGCACGACAAAAACAAAGGTTTATATATCAGAACAATTTCTCTCCATCTATACTCTTCCCAAAGAAGCGTTCCCAAGAATAACATCTAATCACTGGGAGCAGGAAACTGCAGCGCTTCTTTGGGTCTAGTAAGATTAATAAAGAAAAAAGGATTGATATTGAAAATTGACAACTCTCTCTTTCTTGAGGGAGTTTATTTTCGAGTGAAGAGTTATTACCAGGTGAATGGATGGATAAGTTTTATAATTTAAAAAAGAGGATTGGATCAGTCTTTGCGACAAAGGCCCCCCCCCCCCACTTAGTGATTATCTTTCTGATCCATCTGCACACATTTTTAGTCATCAAAATTCTATTCACTTAACATCTATAACCTATCGGGAGAGAGGTTCCAGCTCTTTACCTCTCTCCTCCTTTCATTCTCAAAACTGGTCTAACATTGGTCTAAAAGACCCTATTCATTTTGGGGAATCTCAGGCTGAGTTCCTCTCTGCACCAATTTCTCATGTTGGTGCGCCTCCGGGAAAGGGATTTGTACTC
>JBDREV010000013.1:0-6209 GCA_043819375.1 Candidatus Woesearchaeota archaeon | reverse complement strand
GCAGAATCTGGCTGTGATATTCTTGTGTGCTTTCACATCAGCCAAACCTTTGAGATTGCTCACAATGCTCTTATGGTCCTTGGAAGGCTGAGTGATAATCCTGATCTTCACACCCTTCTTCTTCACTTTCTCAAAAGTGTTCCGCAGCGCTTCCATCTTCCTGACAAAGCCATCTTCAGTAGTCATGATGTTAACGCTCTTCTTGGCATCTTTGATCAGCATGTCCAGATGATTGTACAGATTATGTCTTCCCCTGACACTGCCGCTCAGTTCAGTGGGATCAACCAGACTGATTCCTTGAGTATGCAAGGTCTGCAATTCAGCCATCAACTCAGAATTCTTGACCGTTTCCAGCCTCTTAACTTTATCCTGTGCTTCAACATGCATATTCTTCTTGACCCGATCCACCACTTCACTCGGAGGGATAGCAATATATTTGATGGGCTTGCCCAGCTTCATCACTACAAATCCTTTTTTCTCTAAACTTTCCAGCACATCATAGCTTCGGCTTCTAGGAACATCAGCGATGTCAGAAAGCTCTCCCGCAGTTGAAACTCCTCGGGAAAGAATTGCGGCCCACAATCTTACTTCATAAAGATTCAGGTCAAAATATCTTCTTAACTTGCTCAATAATTCTTCTTTTACAATCATTTTTTACACCCCTCTCTTTTTTGATTGCCACACCAAAACTTTTTTGTTACTAACCTATAAGTAAATTTAACTACTATTAAAAGGTTGTGGTTTTGCAAAATATAGATTTTGCAGAAAAATAGTAAACGACATAGAGGTTGCATATCTTTTGTGTCGTTTACTAGTTAGTGAGCGACACCATTAATATATTATTACTGTCACTCACTAAAATCACCACGCTAACTTATATCTGAGCAAAGCAGCAATCCCTCCCAGACCAGACAACTTCTTCCCGCTTTCATGCTCTTCAGAGATGATATGTACTTCTCCATTTAAGGTATCAACCTGCTTCATCAGCTTGTCCAGCTCAGCAAATTTGCCTGCTCTTCTTTTTTCCTGGATCAACAGATCGCTTACCAATAATTTATTTACTGCTCCCGCTTCCACTGCCTGAACCACATCTTGAAAACCGTACACAACTAATCCATCCTTATTGATCTCTGCCAATAATTCATCAACCAAAACTTCTTCCTGCCTGACTCTGCTCTTTTTCAAAGCCTCTTTAAGTTCCGGCCGCTTCATCACTTCACCAAGAGCATTTTCACTTACTGAACTGCAGGTTGCCAGCACGATCTTCTTTTTTGTTTCCGCGTCCACCTTCTTGATAACATCTTCCTTGAAGAATGCAGGACTAGCCAGAATGATACTCTCCGGGTGATACCTTTCATTATATATCTTAATAGTCTCTGCCAATTGCTTGTAGAAATCCTTGCCTGCTCCCAACTGCTTTTCTTTCTTGGCTACATCTCCTTTCAGTTCTAAGATTATCTCAAAGCCATAGGTCTTAGACAAGGCAAAGATAGCTTCCTCGCGATCAAGTACACAGATCAAGAAATTATATTTTTTCTCTGCAGCTTCCTGCAGCTTCTCTTTTTGATAATTAAGCCAGTGCAATTTCTCTAAAACAAAATCGGTTCCCACATCTAACGAGATAGTGTGATAACTGCCGTGCGGGATATCTTCCGGCCCATCAGTCACCTTACCGCTTACCCTCAGTACATCACTATATTTATGAAATTCCACCTGCTCTACTTCAATCGTCAGAAAAACTGTTTTCTTAACTACTTTGGCTGAATCTTCCGTCCCAATCTTGATCTTGCGGGTAGTCTTGCCTTTGACTGTATCTCCTGCATCAATCAGATGGCTCAAATACCAAAGATCATCAAGATCCTCAATCTTCAGCTTGACGTTTCCTTTTCTAAAATCAGAATGGATAATCTGCATATGAACTCATAAAGAGAAAGAGATTAAAAAATTATTGTTTATTATTAAACCTAAAACTCCTCAAAGAACGAGCCAACGAAAGCAACTTTTATATATTACTAAAGATTTACAAAAGCCATGGCAACAAAAAGAGGCCAGGGTGCAGCAGGAGCTGCTGTTTTACTAGCTATCATTATGGGCCTAATCATCGGCTTCATCATTCTCATCCCTCCTGAAGAAAGAGCTAAGATCTTAGGAGAAGAAAAAACAGGAACAGTCAGTTCAGGAGAGACAGTTTCAGCTGAGAAAAGAATCACTAAAGAAGTTCTTCTTCAAGAAACTCCAGGCACATTAAGTTACATCAGTGAAAGAGAGATTGAGAAAGTTATCCCGTCTGTAAGCGTCTTTACCCAAACAGAATCTAAAATATTAATAGATAAGCCTTCTGCTCTGGTCAAAAAAGGAGTGTTTTCCTCACAAAAAGAAGAGCTTTATTTTGAGCTGAAGGATTTGACCAACACCAACAAAGTATTGCTTGATTTCTCCATCGATAGTTTTGAGGGTAAGCTGATCATCACCCTTAATGGCCAGGAGATTTTTAATCGGGAGACCAACAAGATCAGTCCCCTCACCTTGCCTAAGAACTTGCTTCAACAAAACAACAACCTTGTCTTTGAAGTTTCCTCTCCAGGAATCGCTTTCTGGAGCAGCAATGAATATTATCTGCGCAACATCAAAGTTGTTGCTGATATCACTGATACTTCTTCCCAAGAAAGCAGACATCTTTTTTATGTCAATCCTGATGAAGTTAAATCTATTGAAGAGATCAGTTTGAAGGTAAGCCTGACCTGCATCGAGATGGGCAAGCTGACAGTCAAAGTGAACAATTACAAAGTCTTCTCTGGAGTTCCTCAAAACTGCAATGATTTGCTTTATTATACAATTCCTTCCAATGTGATTGAGAACGGCAGCAACTGGCTTTCTTTCAGCACTGAGGACGGCAATTATGATATTGACAACACCTTGATCAAGATCAAGCTGAAGAAGCCATCTTACCCTACTTATTATTTCGACATGGAAGATGATTACTTCACTAGTATCTCTGGGAAAGAAGTCTGTGGAGAAGTCGATGGTGTCTGTCCATCTGGTTGTGATGAAGATGTAGACAAGGACTGCTGTATAGCAGAATATTCCACACCTTATTGGTGCGATGTCAAGACCAAAAATTCGGGCGACCGTTGTGTCGGTTCTGTAGATGCAGATGAATGCAGCCGCTGCCCTTCAGGTTATGAAGATAAGAATGGCAATATCGTTGAAGAATGCAAAGGCCTCTGCGGAGATGATAATGATAATTACTGCCCATCCAACTGCGATCCCAAATATGATCACGACTGCTGCTTTGAACAGTCAGGAGAGCAGTTTTGGTGTGCAGACCTGCCCAGTTCCGGAATTGATTTCACTTGTTTAGATTCAGTAAGCTCTGGTGAATGTGAGATCTGTCCTTCCAGTTATGAAGGAGAAGTCACTTCCCCCTCTTGTGAATCCAAGACGGAGGACTTGGAAGAGAAGCTTAAGACAGAATATGATATCATCCTCACCTTAGAATTTGCCGATGAGGAAAATAAAGAAGCAGAGATCTACATCAACGGCCATAAGATCAGTTTTGATACATATAAAGTTGAGTTCACCAGAAACATTGACAGTTATGTTGAGCCCTGGACCAATTCTATCAAGATTGTCCCTTTGAACAGCTTTGATGTACGGAACTTGAAAGTAGAATTAAAAAGCTGATTTCTTGGTCCTATTTCTCAGTCATGAAAAATTCGTCGGAGAATTTTTGTGACGCAAAAAAAGCCGAGAGAAGTAGCTATATCCCAATTTAAGGGTCGGACTGTTCTGCTTTTTTCCACGTAACCTTTTTATATTCTTAAAAATTCATTATTGAATATAAAAAGAGGTTTGATGGCAGAAACAGATTCTGGAGCAAAGGGAGGAATATTCAAGATTTTTCAGAGTACTGGACAGAAGCTAAGTCCGGCCCTACAGACAGTGGGAGGGAAAATGGCCACCGGAGCTGGCGCTGCAGGAAAGGCAGCCACCAGAAGAGCCTTTGATGCCATCAGAGACCCAGGCTTCATCCTCTTTATTCTCGGCCTGCTCACTTTTTTCTTCAATGAATACTTAGGAAATAATGTCATCGCTATTCTGCTCGCCTCCATCTTCCTGTTTTATTCTGCCTTCTTCATCTTCAAAGGAAGAGGACTGGCTGTCACTATTGCCTTCTGGATCTGGTATGTTTTCCTGGGAGGAAGCACGGACCCTAAGCTATTGATGTATTATCTTGCTCCTATCCTGTTGGTAGCCATGGTTGCGCACGGCCTCTTTAATCATCTCAGCAAGAAAAACTCTTTCATAGAAGGTTTTGCCGGAGAACTGATCGGCTTAGTGCCAATTCTCTTCTTTTTCCTTGACCTGGGCTTGCTTCCTCTGCTTACCAAGACATTCAGTGTCACCTTAACTCCATTACTGCAGAACGTGATCCTATTTACTCCCTGGTGGGCTTTGTTAGGTTTATTTACCACAGAAAAAGAAAATGTCTTCATCGGTCTGGCCAAGATTATTGGTATTGTCTATATCTTTTCCATCCTTCTGTTGGGAGTAACCCCCAATGCTTATTCCCAATACAAATCAGTGGTTCCCGGACCGGAACAGCTGCTGCAGGCTAAGACCGAAATTGCCCAGCAGCTTCCTCAGACAGAGAATCCTGCTCTTTCTAATCTATACTGTATCTTTTCCGATCCCACCAACATCCAGCCCTGTGTGGACAAACGACAGGAAGATTCCAAACTGAAATATATCTGTGAGAAACAGCGCAGTCTTACTCCCGGCACCATTGCCTACAATGATTGTATCAAAGATGAGCAAGAACGCTCCAAGAAACAGATTTCCGGAACGGAAGATACAACAATCAAAGAAGTCACCAAAGCAGAATTCAAACTCAGCGAATATCTTAAAGAACCCATCATCAGCTACCAGCCAGATTATTCTTATCCGATCCAATTAGAGATCAGCAATCCTAATGAATTGAACCTGACTTTCAACATCAGCTGTTATTTCAAAAAAGGCAGCAAAAATCTTTCCGGAGTTCCTGATCCTCAGGGATTCCTGATCACTAAAAAAACAGATTCTAAAAGCATTACCTGTAAAGCTAATGAATCTCTGAACGGCACTTACACTCTGGTCTACGAAGCCAACATCTACAATATGATCACTGCTTCCAGATTGACCCGGATTTTTGTAGGCAATATCACTACAAAGACTAAACAAGAGATTGATGAACTGAAAAGCACTTATGTTCCTGGAAAACAATATCTCAGCTTGGCCCCAAAAGAATTTGCCAGAATCAATTTTGGTTTTGGCGAACCTGAAACAAACCCAATCATCGAATCTGATGACCGACCTTTGCTAGTCTCCACAATTGAAAATGTAGGCGGTGGAAAGATCCTTAAGATCAATCAGTACAAGATTAACCTAGCTATGGATGGGATAACTCCCTTAAAAGCAAACTGTTTAGAGGGCAGCGGGGAAAACATCAAAATTCC
Source organism: Candidatus Woesearchaeota archaeon (assembly GCA_043819375.1). Lineage (GTDB taxonomy): Archaea > Nanobdellota > Nanobdellia > Woesearchaeales > GW2011-AR9 > JBDREV01. The sequence goes on along the minus strand of JBDREV010000013.1, from coordinate 714 downwards.
TGAATCAGGATTTCTGCAAAATATTCCGTTGACTTCCTGTTTTCTCTACATCCCTCCAGAACTGCTGAATACAGAAAATTTTCTTCGTAGAGAATATATCGCAGCCATAGATTATGATTACCAGATCAAAAAGGAAATTAGAGTGGAAGTAAAATCCCTAACATGAAAAAAGAAATAACTATCTTATTGATACTCACTTTGTTTTTAGTAGCCTGCAAATCCACAGAACAACCCAGCCTGCAGGTTGATTTTAAGCAGGGTTATGGCGATCTGGTCCTTTCTACCATCGAAAATAATCCTCCCAACGAGGTATACCAAAACTCAGATTTCAAGATCATCGTGAAATTAGAGAATCAAGGGGCTTACCAATTGACTAATGGAAAATTGAAAGTTTTAGGTTTTGATAATTTGTATATAAGTTTAGACAGCACTGAACAGGATATTTCTTCCCTCTCCCAGAATAATTACCTAGAAGGAAAGAGCCTGCTTAATCCATCAGGAGATTTTACCCTGCTCAGTTTTGATGCTAAATCTAAATCGTTGTTCCCTTCAGCAGAAAAATATGCTGCCCCTTATTTTATCCAGGCAGAGTATGATTACAAAACAGAATTGACTGAGACTATCTGTATCAAGCCCAAATTTTATGATGTTTATGACTCAGGATGTAAAGTGGAACCAAAGGTTTCCTTGAATGGACAAGGGGCCCCTTTAGCG
>JBDREV010000012.1:0-6373 GCA_043819375.1 Candidatus Woesearchaeota archaeon | reverse complement strand
AAAAGTGGACAATGCCAATCAGAGATTGGGGCATAATCATCAATCAAATGAGTATTTACTTTGGAGACAGACTGACTAATCATTTGATAAAATGATAAGAAAAAAAGAGAGTTTCAACAAAATTTGTTACGCTCCCAAATTGTGTTCAGCTTTAGCAAGATGGTGTTTAGCTTCATCTAAATCTGGATCAGCTTTTACTAAACCTCGATGTTTTGGTCTCTTACCTAACTGTTTGCATTCTTCAATCTCTTTCTTAGCTTTATTTAAACACCATTCAACTTGCTTTGCGGCTTGTGACATACTTAAACCTCCTTTGGTACTTCAGAATACTTGTTTAACATTTTTCAGTATCTCTACATATCTCTCCTGTCCGTAGAGAACAAGAGCATTTTTAATGATATCCAGCGTAGCTTTGTCTTTCTTGTTGATAGTTTCCAGTAAATCTTGATAAGTTAACTTGATTGAGTGAAGTTTTTTGGGTAAAACATCTTCTTTTTTCTTAAGGAAGTTATTTACTTCGTCAAGATCTCTCATCTCCAGCGTGATCATCAAATCAATATCTTTCGCTTGAGCATAATTTTTGATAGCTGAGCCAAAAATCATCACAATTCTATCTTTCTTAAAAAGTTCTTTGAATTCTTCTTTCCATCTTTTGAAACCATTGGCTTCATCAGCAAGCAAGAAAGACAGAAGCTGATTTAAATAATCATTTTCAAAATTTAGTTTATAGATAATTGATTTTCCAATCCGTTTACTCGTCACTAAATTCTCCTTAAGAAGTCTCTTGAAGATCTTCTGAGCACCCACATGGCTAATCTTAAGAATCTTGCTGATTGAATTGGCATTGTAAAAATTAGTGAAATCTTTCAATAAGAGAAGTAATGTTTCTCTTTCTTTGGAAGTTAGTGCAATCATAGTAACAAAAAGTTACTATGTAGAAACTGCTAGTTACTATATAAATATTTCGCTTTTGGGAGGTGGATTTTAGAAAAAATAAAAAAAATCTTGCCCTGTTCTGGGGGGGGTGGTGTCAGAATAAGCCAAGGCAAGATTTTTTAAGCATGAATCTGTGAGTGATAAAAATATAAAGGGGGGCCGAAGCCCCGTTAATACTTTTCTCTTTTTCCTCAGCTTCTAAATAAGTTCAATGCCCAGCTCTCTGCTAAGAGATTTTGCCTGAGCAGTAGCCTGCTTACCAGAGGTCTTTCCGATGATCCAAGGGGAATTGACTCCAGTGATGATGGTCATCACAATCAATTTTCCCTTCATCTCGTTTTCTACTCTGGCTCCCCAGATTACGTTGGCATCAGCATCCAAAGAACTGGTAACTAATTCACCAACTCTGGCAATCTCATCCAAAGTCATGTCTGGTCCACCAGTTACGTGGATCAAAGCTCCTGTAGCTCCTTCATAGTTGATGTCCAACAGAGGATTTGACAAAGCTCCTTTAACGGCTTCATCTACCCGATTATTAGTATCTGAGCTTCCTACTCCAATAGCAGCTACTCCACCATTAGTCATGATTGCCTTAACGTCAGCATAATCTAAGTTGACCAAGCTAGGAACAGCGATAGTCTCTACAATACCTTTGATCATAGTAGAAACCAGTTCATTGGCAACGGCAAAGGCTTGCTGTACTGGCAAGTTACCAGCAATCTGTACTAGTCTGTTGTTATCAATAACAATCACAGTGTCTGAAACCTGTCTCAACTGCTGCAGACCGAATTCTGCTTTATCACATCTAGCTCTTTCAATGCTGAAAGGCATAGTCACAGTTCCAATCACAATTGCACCTGTATCTTTAGCAACCTGGGCTACAACTGGAGCAGCACCGGTACCGGTTCCTCCTCCCATTCCTGCACAGACAAAGACCATATCAGATCCTTTCATTGCATCTTTGATAGCAGCCAAGCTTTCCTGGGCAGCTTCTGCACCTTTGTTAGGAAAACCACCACAACCTAGACCTCTGGTCAGATCAATACCGATCATAAACTTGCGGTCAGCACCAGTGATAGTCAAGTGCTGTTGATCAGTGTTAGTAGCAATAATCTCTGCACCTTTAATTCCTTTTTTGTAGAGCCATCCAACCATATTATTACCGGCTCCCCCTACTCCAACTACTTTTATATTTGCTTGGCAAAGTTGTCCTCCAAGCTCTTCTTGGTTATCCAAGGCTTTCTCAATCAGAAAGTCCATTTTACACCACCTCTCCGTTTTAGTTTTTTTGTTTTTTTAAGGGAAAGTTATTCACCCGCCCCTTGTTTTTTTGTTCTATATTCTAGATAATATAAATCAGACTACATAAAAACTTATATATCTGGTTTACATTCCTATTTCTTGAACTAATCAAACCAAACCCAACCAAAACATAATAAATACTACCGAGAACTAATACAACCCGAAATGAAATTTGTTTTATCGATTTACCAGATCGATTAAACCCTCAAACCCGAACTAATTTTATACTTTTAGTATTACTGGACAAATATATAAACATTTCTATTCGATAGAATATATTCTAAAAGATATATTTTTGCTTACTCTTTGTTTCTTTTCAGTTTTTCTACGACGACAGAAAGAGGTTTCTTAAGCATCTCTTTGGCAGCACTAAGCTTCCGTTGGGTGATCACAGAGTAGTATTGCATGTACTTCACTGGATCCCTAATACGGTTACGCCAGCTGTTGAAAAAAACCACAGATTCTAAAGGTAATTTGGGCGGCTTTTCCGGAACAAATTTAGGATATCCGATGGCAATAATGATCTGCGGACGGGCATCTTCTGGCACTTTTAAGATTCGTTTGACCATTTCCTCTTCAAAAGCTCCGATCCATCTACTAGATAAGCCTAAAGAATGGGCTTCGAGCAGCATGTTTTGGGCTGCAGCCGCACAATTTTGAACAGTATAAAGACGTTCTCCTCTTAAGCCATAATAACGTTCTGCCTTCTCCGGTTCAGCACAAATTACGATCAAAGCACCGGCATTAATAAGATCATACTGCTGTAAAGCGGCATCAGCTAATTCTTGTTTCTTATCATTATTAATAACTACAATAAACTTCCAGTTCTGCAGATTACCACAGCTGGGAGCATGCCTGCCAGCATCAACAATCTTAGAGATCTTGTCCCAATCTACAAATTTAGGAAGAAATTCTTTAGTATTCCTTCTGCTTTTGATCAACTCTAAGATATCTTCCATTTATCTAGGATTATTTTAGAATATTTATATTTAACTATTTTATTCGGGCAATTAAGTCTATTCCATATTTGGAACACTATTCCAAAAACGAAACAATTAAATATTTTAAGAGTTTATCTGCCATCAGAATGGAAAAAGAAGTCTTGAGATCATTGCTGGATCACAAAAAGATTGCTGTGCTGAGAATTCTGCATTCTGCTCAAGAAGGGATGTATCTTAGGGAAGTTGCTAAAAAAAGCAAGGTTTCATTGAGTTCTGTGTTCAGGATCTTACAGATGCTGGAAAAGATTGAACTAGTACGTTCTAAAGAGATCGGCATGATGAAGTTCTATAGCTTAGTCAAAAATGACAAAAGCAAGTTTTTAGATGAGTGGTTCAAGGAAGAGACAGTTTTGGATATCTTCCTAGAACAGATCAAAGGGATGGAAGGACTGAAGAAGATTTTATTACATGAAGCAGATCAAACCCATGCAAATCTGGTTCTGATCGGAACTAGGCTAGATGATCCCCTGATTGATGTTCTTGTTGAAAAGATCAAGGAAAAAGGATTTGACCTATCTTATGTTGCCTTTAACCAAAACCAATTTGAAAAATTGAATAAGATGGGGATCTATGCGGGTGCCAAGGTTCTGCTTTAGAACCGATTTATTTTTAAAATTATGAAGAGTTTTCTTATTTTTAAGATGGAACAAAGACATTTTCTGGTGGAAAGCCCCCTGCTCAGCCGTTTGATCGCTGAGATGAGGGACAAAAAACTGCAACGAGATAGTCATCGCTTTAGATCTAATTCTAGAGAGATAGGTTATCTGCTTGCCTACGAGATTGAAAAGAATGAGCGATTTGACCAAGAAAGAGCAATCATTGAGACTGTCAATGGTGCTGCTGAACACTATTTTCGGACAGAAGAACCATTGATTGTAAACATTCTCAGGGCTGCTGATCCCTTGGTCCAGGGAACTTTAGAAGTGTTCAGGAATTCTCCAGTAGCTTTTTTAGATATGAAACGGAAGGAAGGCACGTATGACCTAGCCGGGAAGAAGATTGAAGTGGTGCTGCAGTATGCTAGTGTCCCCTTGGATAATCTGGAAGGAAAGACCTTGCTAGTCCCGGATATCATGTTAGCCACAGGCAGCAGCCAGATAGGAAGTTATGAATATTTAGCTAAGAGATATGGTAAACCGGCCAGGACCATCATCAGTTCAATCATCTCTACCCAACAAGGGATTGAGAATGTGTTAGAGATGATCCCGAACAGCAAGGTATATGTTGCAGCCATCGATTCCACACTTGATGAACGAGCGTATATTGTTCCAGGACTAGGGGATGCGGGAGATCTATGTTACAATGGCGGGAACCCGCTGCTGAAGTTGAAGTAAGCAGTAATATTTATAAACAAAGGACATCTTTTCGCTTTAAGCTGAGATAATCTATAAGATTGGGTTAACAAGCCCTTAGGTCTCGGGAGGAAAATAAAATGGCTGAATTTAAATTGGTTTTAAATCGAAAAGATGGAAAGAGCTTCCAGAAAGTGGTCAAAGATAAGGAAGCAGAATTTTTCTTAAAGAAAAGGATGGGCCAGAAGGTTGATGGCAAAGACATCGGCATGGAAGGCTATGAACTATTGATCTCCGGTGGTTCTGATAATTGCGGCTTTCCGATGAGGAAAGGGATCCAGGAAAGAAGAAAATGGATCAATGTCACTGGAAGCACAATCGGTTTCTGCGGCAAGGACAGAAACAAGAATAAGCAGCCTGGCTTGCGCACTAAAAAAACAGTCTGTGGAGAGCTGGTAGACAGCAAGATTGTCCAGATCAACTTGAGAGTCCTGAAGGAAGGGAAAGAGAAACTGGGTGAAGAGCAGAAAGCAGAAGAAGCTAAGAAATGAGGAAGATTAGATGGATATAAAGCAATTGAATGACCAGCTGAATAATTTTTTTAAGGTTACTTTGCCTACTTTTTTCAAGAACTTACCTCAGAAGATCAAAGAATTTCCCGCCAAGTTCAAACAGATGAGCTTGGGGGAGCAGATCGCTTATATCTGCATCTTTCTGGGTGTGATTTTGATTGTAGTCTCTTTGTTTTTGTTTTGAGAAGTAGAACTAGCAAAATCTATTTACTGAAGTTATTCATCGGTAGTTTCTAGACTGGTTATTTTTCTGACTAGCTCTTCTTTTTCCTTGATCATGACTTCAAAGAGCTGCTTCTTGTATGGGTTGATCTGCTCACGCTTGTAATCCCATTCCAGTGTCCTCATCTTGTTCTCCATAGCAAAAAGTTCCTCTTTCAGCTGAGTGATTGTTTCTTCGGACATATTATAACTAATATGTAGTGAAGTATATAAATTTTGGGTAAATATATTTGATTTTTAATCAGTTTTTGATAATTGTTTGTGATTATGGAAAAAAATTTAAAGTTATATTTTCATGAAAATGGAATGGAGGAGAAAAATTTACTAAAGATTGCTATTTTTGTTAGTTTAACAGGTCTGTTATTACTATTTTTTCTGTCTTCCTGGACTGGATTGGATCCAGTTGCTTCTTTGGAAGGGATTGCTGAAGAGGAAGAAGTTTTGGTGGCTGGAGTTGTCGGTAAAGTCTCTGATCAGGAGACTGTACTGTTTCTGGAGATTTTGAATGAGAAAGTGGAAAAGACGGAAGTGGTGCTGTTCAAAGAAGAGGATGTTTTTCTTTCAGAAGGAGATTATGTGGAGATCACTGGGACTGTGGAGGATTATGAAGGTAAGAAGGAGATCATTGCTAATAAAGTGGTGAAGAAGTGATGTTTACCCCTACATTTACTTTTTATATTGTAAGGGGAAAGATTTAAATAAGCAGAAGTTTTTGTATTAAAAATGGTCTATATACATGTCAAGAAGGTAGGAGCTAAGAAGTATTATACCTTGCGCCTCTCAATCAGAAAGGGGGGAAAGATAATCACTAAAGATTTAGAAAATCTTGGCTCTGATCTTAGCAAAATTAAGATAGAAGACCTGGAAAAAAGATATAAAAAAGAGATCCGTGATTCTTACCGGACAATCAAACGATTCCTGGAATCAAGTTACTATCTTGAAAAAATAAAGGAGAAAAAATTAAAGAAAAATATTTTTTTTAACAAAGAGCAGCTTGAAGAGATTGAAGCGATAAAATTACACTATGAAAGCAAATTCTCTAAACTAG
>JBDREV010000011.1:0-5280 GCA_043819375.1 Candidatus Woesearchaeota archaeon | reverse complement strand
GCTTTGTTTTTTAGAACAAATTTAGAAGTAATATCAAACTCTTTTAATAAAGAATGGATTTGTTCTAAGAGTTTATTTGAACATGAACCAATCTGAAATTCTGGATGAGAATGGTAAGTTCTTTTCCAAATACTTGAAGTTGGAGCTCTTGATCTTTCACACCAAAAACAACCATCTGCATCAAAAATCCCTCTTAAAATAGCTTTGAAAATCTCTTTATCTTTAGTTTCAATTATTTGTGGTGGAATTATGACTGTTGTAGCCTTTCTTCCTGGATTAAAACCCATACTCACAAATTTTTCTATAACTTCTTTTTTATAGCAAGCGATTCCATAAACTTTCCAAGACTTAAATTCTTTAGGAATTACTCCCAAAAAAACTTTACTGAAAGAAGGTGCTAAGAATTTGTCATAGTATTCTCTATCTTCAATCTTATTTCCCATGATGTAAACACCCTTCTTTCTTTTTTCAATCCATCCATCACCTATAAACGCACCTAGAATCTCTGCAATTTCCACATTCATTTTTTGATTCATGTTCTCTTTTTTGACAAAACTACTTAAATAATTTTTATTTATATACTTTAGCTGATTAATCAATAAAAATTATAATTTAGTAGTTGCTTGTTAAGACCTAAAAATCAAAATAAAGAGTGTGGGCGGCAGGGATTTCGGATAAACTGCGTTTCTCCGTTTGTCAAACAGCAGTTTAACATTCGAACCTGCGTAGGTACTAAACCAACGGATGGCTCCCGAGCATTTCATCGGTTTTTAAACCTCACTACTCAACGACTTGAGTTTGGACTCACTTAGCACATATTATGCCAAACGAACCGTCCCGTTTGACCACTCCGGCACGCCCACATGAGTTTACGAATTTGGGTGTTTGGTGAAACTTCACCATCACGCCCACATAATAGAAAGTATAAATTGGCAAGTTTTTTATAAATTTAACTTAAAGAATTCTTATTCCGGCAATGTGCCCAACCTTTGCTCAATCTCACTGAGCTCTTTCTCCAACTCTTCTAGTTCACCAGATGGTTTAGGGGCTGGTTTTGTTCTTACTGTAACTTCTTGGACAACTTCTTCCCTAATCTTTTCCTTGCGGGCAGGCTTTTCAATCTTGATTGCTGGAAGCAGTCGTTTCAGTTTGGCCATCTCGCTCTTGATCTGGGAAAGGTCTTCTTTTAATTGTTTAATAGATTGAGTTTTTTCTTCTTTAGTCTTCTTGAACTGTTCATAGCTTTGGAGAAACTGGACCACTTCGCGGGTAGGTTCAAGAATCAACTTCCTCAATTCTGCGGGATCATCAATTCCGATGAAATATGTCTTTTCCTCTTTAGGATGAGCTTTCCTTGCTGTCCTTTTCCTAGTAGTCTTTTTTTTCTTGGCCACTTTATTACACCTTAAAACTGTTCCGGCTCATGAAGAAGCTGACTGATGGCATGCAGCCTATCTTCAATTTCTGCCAGGGCAGTATGCCAGGTCTCCAGCTGGGAATCTTCTTCACTCTTGAGCTGGTTGATCTTCAGCAGAGTGCCTTTGGCAGACTCAATTTTGCTCTTGAGGCTGTTGACTGTGCGCATCACATCTTCATATTCTTCAACTTTAACGAAAACAGGCATCTTTTCCATTCTAATCACCTTTTGAAAACCACACCTTCGATAAAAATAAGGCGGTCATGTATTTTTTTGAGCTCTTCTTTAAACTCCTCATAATTTTGATGTTCATTAAATTCTGATTTTTCCAGATCACGGCTAGTCTGATCCAGTTCACCTAATCTTGTTTTGATTTTTTCCATGTGCTCCATCAGCATCTGATGGTTTTGGATCCGGAGAAAAAAAGGTCCCTGAGCTAAAGGAAAAGGTATCCTTGGCATTTGCGGTTTAGGAGAGGGCATGGGTCTTTCCGTCACTGGCTTTTCCATAGGAGGAAGAATCACCTTCGGCTTTATCTCCGGAGACCGCTCCATTTTCACTGCCTGTTTGATCTCTTCAGGATGGATCTCACGTTGAGGAGGCTTGGGGAATCTTAACAAACTATCTGAAGGAGGAGAAGGTACTTCCATCTTCTTTTTTCTAGAAAAGAGTCCCATTTTAATCATTTAAATGAAAAAACTATTATAAACTTTGTTGAGTATTGCAGAATGGTAAAAAGAAAGATATATATTTTATCTCTTCTTTCTATCTAAATGATGAAAAATACAAGCTATTTTTATTTTTTTGTAATCATCTGTTTATCCTCCTTGGCTTGGGGAGAGATCACTATTAATGAAGTGATGTACTCTGCTCCAGATGGCGATGAGTGGGTAGAGATCTATAACCCCAGCAATGAAAGTGTTGACTTAGAAAATTGGAATTTAACTGATAACTTGAATACAGATGAATTGGTTTGCTGCAGTTTTTTAGGAAATTGTTCTTTAATCCTTGAAGGAGGAAATTATGCAATCATAACTGATCAAGATACCGAGTTGTATGATTATTTAGATACGGATGCCCTGAAAGTCTGTGTTGATGATAATTCTATCGGGAATGGGTTAGGCAATGATGAAGATAAAATAAGTTTATCCAATTTAAATGGGACTATTATTGATTTTATCAATTATCTAGATGAATGGGGAGCTGATGGCAATAACAAGACCCTGGAACGGAACAAGAAAGGAGAATGGAAAGAAAGTATTATCTCGGGGGGAACACCGGGAAAGAAAAATAGTGCTTATGATTTCAGTTATGATTATTCTGTGCTGCAGATCTCTGAGATTATGGCTGATCCGTTCGGAACAGATGATCTTTTTAAGCCGGGGGGAGAATGGGTAGAAATTTATAACTCAGGCGATGAGCCCCTCTTTCTGGAAGGAGTGGTCCTTTACGATGAAGATGACAGCAATGAACTTTATCTGACCAAAGTCAATGTTGATCGATTGGAATTATGTGCAGGATGTTACGCAGTTGCCTATCGCAATGGAGACAGTGATTTTGATTTAAGCAAGATCAATGATAAAGTGCGGTTGTTCACGGGGTATCCTGCCGCAGTTAATATTCTGATTGATGAAGTCAGTTTTTCCAATGCAGTGGAAGGGATGAGCTTCAACAGGTTTGCAGAAGGCTGGTATCAATCCAGGCCCACTCCGGGAAAAGAGAATGTTTACACAGAAGGATGTGATTGGGGATTAAGATTGGGGATGGACAGTTCCATCTTCCAGAAAGATGAGCTTGATTTTAAACTGCTCTTGAGCAGAAAGTATGGTTCAACAGAGAACCTGACAGTAAAAGGAAAGATTGAAGATTTCAATGGTGAGCAGATCAAAGAGTATTCTCCCTGGACAGACGAGCAGATCACCACTGAACGAAGCAAGAGTTATTCCCCTAATCTGAAAGAAGGGGTGTATCAGATCAGTTTTTGGATTAATGGACTGAACTGCAATGATGAAGAGTTATCTGACAACCATATCACTAATCTGATTGCCATAAATCCGAAATACCAACTGGCTGCTTCCAATCTTAGCATCGAAAGAAGTTATTTAGGCAATGATTACACTGCTGAATGGGGAGATCAGTTTTTAGTCAAGGTGAATATCTATAAGGGAGCAGAGACCAAGACGGCAGTGGAGTTATGGGCAGAGAAGGGTGGGGAGGTGATCAGCCAGAGAAGCAAGCTCAACATCTATGATCCTTACAAAGATTATGTTCTGACCATCCCGGTGCAGCTGGAGCCTAACTGTAATAAAAAGATCAGTGATGGCAAGGCAAAATTAATTCTAGAAGGATTGGGCTTACGGGAAGAAGCCGAGTTTGAGATTGAAGATGTTGATGGGGATATCTGTAAAGATTACCTGGAATATGTGGAAGAACTGGAAGATCAAGAAAATCAGAATAAAGAAAGCAGTTACCAGATAATTGATTATCCTACCGAGATCTTTCCCGGACAGGTGTTTAGGATTAAATTGCAGTTATTAGGGGATAAGCAAGAGCACAGTTTTACTTCTTGGGGTTATCTTTACCGCGGATCGAAATGCTACTCTTGTGCAGATGGAGAGAGGGACAGCAACAACATAAATTTCCGGCTGAAAGAGAATGAATTGAAGCAAGTAGAGCTGCTAATGAAAGCTGATGAAGAGATAGCTGCAGGAATCTATAACCTGAAAGTGAAATTGAATAAAGACAACCAGAAGACAGACAAAGAGATCACTGTTGAGATCTATGTTTCTGACAAGTTAGAACAGAAGGAAGAAGCACTGGAACTTTTCACTGAAGATAATTCATTTGATCCTGATAATCTATTGGAAGTAAACAGTAAGAAAAAAGAGATTGTCAATGAAATTAACGGAATAGTGATTTATGAATCAAATTCTGAGAAAGCTAAGCAGTTGGTCCCGTATCTCCTACTGTTGGTCTTTGGAATGGTCTTGTTTGTGCTGCTTAGAAAACATTGATTTTATTGTTTAGCTTTCTTAACCGCAAACTCAACAATCTTCCTGCCAATATTCTTACCTGTGGCTTTTTCTAATCCTTTAAACTGGGGAAAACAGTTCACTTCCAGTACGTGAGTTCTATCTTTGTTGATGATCATGTCCACACCGCAGAGATCTCCTTTGACTGCTTCTGCACTTTTGATGGCAATCTCTTTGATTTCAGGTGGGGGGAGGTAATTTTTTACGGAAGCTCCCAAAGAGACATTGGTCTTCCACTGGCCCGGTTTGGCAATCCTTTTTTCTGCACCAATAACTTGTTTGTCCAGAACCATGATGCGATAGTCATGGCCATGATGTTCAACATACTCTTGGATGTATAATGGCTGGTTCAGAGCATTGAACGTGTTGATCCAGTCTTCAGCTTCCTGGTGGTTGAAAAGCTTGGAAACGCCAGTGCCCAAAGAACCATGCAGCATTTTTAAGACAAACGGTTTGTTCATCCTAGTTAGATGCTTAAGCATCTCTGCAGCAGAAAAGGCCATAGCTGCTTCCGGCTGAGGAACTTTCTTTTTTCTCAAGGCCAGATTAGTGAGATATTTATTTTTGCAGGTGACGATGGTCTGAGAAGAATTGACTGTGGGAACACCCATATTTTCAATATGCTGGAGGGCCACCAGGCCGAAATCCAGGTGGGCAGTATCAACTCGGGGTATGATTACTTCTATGGAGGTATTCTTATCTTTAGTATCCAAATTTAATTCTGGATGGATTGACATATAGAGGTGAGGTATGTTTAACTTGACTAATTCATGCTTAGCTTTAATCTCTTGAATCAATCTTTTTACGGAAAATTCTTCAAATTCTGACCTC
>JBDREV010000010.1:0-24422 GCA_043819375.1 Candidatus Woesearchaeota archaeon | reverse complement strand
TCATATCTGTTTCTGATCCCACGCATTGTTGCTGGCTCTGTCCCAGTATAGCTTTGAGGTACATCACCAAATGTGCTTTTCGGCCCGCCGGGGCACATGATGCAGGGCCCCACTGTAGCAGCATGAGGGCAGGGAAACGGCTTAGTCATGATAGCGACTGGAGCCACTCCAGAGATGGTTCTGGTGGGTTTAGTTAACAGCTGCTTCTTCACTATCTTAAGATCCTTGGCTTGGGCACGGAGCAGAATTTCAATGTTGGTAGGTATCTTCTTTAATTTATATTTTAAGGAAAGGTCCCTTTTGATTTTAGACAGCTGCCGCTCGGTGAGCTGCATATCCTTTAATCTGGAGATTAACTCTTGATAAAAATCAACCATTTTACTGATCCTGGCAAAACTTACCAAATCGCTTTGTAAGTCCGGTGAATCAAAATTCTCCGCAAACTTTATAAATATTTCATTATACCAGCAGTTCATGGTAAAGAGAATAGGGACTGCCAGGCGTAAGACCCGGCATAAATTGAAGCAAACTTATCGTACTAAAGGCAAGATTCCCTTGAGTAAGTATTTCCAGGAACTCGGCCAGGGAGACAAAGTCTCTTTTAGCGCCAATTGTGCAGTCAGCAAAGGGATGTATCACCCCAGATTCCATGGTAAAGTCGGCAAGGTGATCAACAAAAGAGGATTCTGCTACATAATTGAAGTTAAAGATGGCAACAAGATGAAGACTTTCAATGTCCATCCGATCCATCTGAAGAAGGTTTAAGCATGCCAAATCCAGTTTTTATCGAAGAAGTACCCCTTACACTCGTAGATGTAAAGGAAGCTTTAGAGAAGATTGAGCAAGACGATAAAGAGCTTAATTATCGTTCTAACAAAGCTAAAGATTACCTGAATGTCTTTGCTGATCTTTCCAAAGAGAAACAAGAGGAATTACAGAAGAAACTTAATGATCTTGACTTAGTGCGTCTGAAAGAACCACATAAGGTTAAAATAATCGACTTTCTACCTAAAACCGCTGAAGACCTTAAGATTGTCCTTCAGGCTTATCCGTTGAGCCTTCCTAAAAAGGAGATGGAAAGCATTGTCGCAGCCGTAAAAGAGGTAACACAAGCGTAATTTTTATAATCTGCAAAGTATTCCTACTCTAAATAGAGCTATAATGGAAGATAGATTAAATAAACCCCAGCTGAAAGAGGAAAAAGCGATTATCTTAGACTACTTAGAGCATGGTTATCATTTTGATACCAGTCCTGTGAAGTCGTCCATAGCTCAAGCTTTAGGCTTAGGTCATCTAACTATTCTGGAACTTATCCCTAAGAAAGGGGTCTTTCTTCAGCCATCAGAAGAAGTTTATATTGGGGAAGGGAAGCGAGATAAGATCCACCATATCAAGGGGCGGATCGCTGCTGAAAAGCTGACCGCCACAGCTCAGAGCCAGCTCAAACATGTGATTGAGGAGATTGTTTCTAAGGATCAGAAGAGGTTTATTGAATTTTTCAACAAAGCCCAGCCGTTAAGCACAAGGATGCATCAGCTGGAGCTTTTACCGGGATTAGGAAAGAAGCATATGACTGAGATCTTGGAAGCCAGAAGAGAGAAACCTTTTGAAGATTTTACTGATTTGAAGAATAGAGTCAAGCTGATCCCTGATCCCAAGATGGTTGTGGTAAAGAGAATCATCTCTGAACTGGAAGGGAAAGAGAAGTATAAAATTTTTATCAGTTGAGAATTTTAAATTCAACAAATTCTCCTTTGAACTTTTCCCAAGAGATCTCTTCTGCAGTTATTTTGGTGTATTTCTTACAGAATTCAATTGCATTTTTCAACATCTCTTCTTCTCCTTCTACGATCAACTCTACTCTTCCGTCTTTTAGATTTTTTACCCAGCCAGTGATCCCCAACTTTTGAGCTTGTTTTTGGATAGTGGCTCTCAAGAAAACACCCTGCACCTGACCAGAAAAATAAGCGTGCACTCTTTTTTTCATGCTACCACTTCCAAAAATTCTTGTGGGGTGATAATCTTTATTTTTTCATATTCCTTAATCTTCAGTAAGTGTTTGTCTTGGCTGATGATGAACTCTGCTCTGCCGCTTAATGCTGCTTCAATAAATTTATTGTCATCAGGGTCTTCTTTAATAATTTCCAACTTAGTTTGCGGATCAACAATGACTGCCTCTTCTAAAATCAGTTTAGCCCAGGCTTGAACCAACTCTTCATCTAATCTTATTTTAAAATCTCTCATCACTTCCATCAATTCCTGGATTATTTCCAGCGAACAGATCAAAACAATTTTTTTTTCTTTCCAAAAATCAATCACCTTACTGCAATAATTTCCTTCCCAGAATATTCCGGAGATGAACACATTGGTGTCTAGAACAACTCTCATCTTGACCTAGAAATCGCCTGATCAACATCTACCTGCTTGATGCCTTTCTCTTTAACAAGGCCTCTCGTTTCTTTCAGGAGCTTTTCAAATGAAGGTGTCTCTATTTTTTTTAAGATGATCGTGTCTTTTTCACCGAAGACAAGAAATTTCTCCCCTTCAGTGAGATGCAATAGTTCCCTAATCTGCTGAGGAATAACAACTTGTCCTCTTGAACTTAAACTGGTGATTTCCATCTTGGGCTTACTTAGTAAGATTTACTTACTGATAAGACTTACTTATTTATAAATTTTTTGTCAGAAAAAGATGATTTTACGGGCCCAGTACAATAAAACTTAAACTCTATTCTCTCCAGTTCAGATCTTTCTTTTTTTCTTCAACCAATTCTTTCATCTTGTGGTGTTCTGCTCTCTTGAGCAGCTCAACAGCAATCTTCTTCATCCTTAACCCATTGATATCCACATCATTCTGGAAGAAATCATATTTTTGGATGATCTGATCAAACAAGTGAATCTGCTCTTTGAGGTTCTTCTCGATCAGTTCGCCGTCAACCAGGCCTTCTTCTTCAGCCAGCTCTCGCATCTTTTCCAGTTCTGTGATCATCATTCTCAATTCTGTCTCCTTAAGAAAACTTATTACTGCAGCCAGCTCTTCTTTGATGGGAACTGTTTTTTTCTTCTGGTAATCATCTTTTTTGAACCTGTTCCAGATCTTCCATTCATTGACGGCCATGAGGGGATTATTTTTTATTAGGTTAAAAAACTTTCTGATGATTATCTTTGAGTACATGGATCATTTTATTCTTGCGATTATTTGAAATCCTTTCTAAAATTTATAATCACTTTACCTATGTCTTAGATGATAATAAAACTTATAAACGGCCCTTGGGAGGTCAGGGTATCATGGCAAAAATTATTTTTGAAGATACAGGAAAAAATTATCAGGTTCCGGGACTTCCCTACACCAAGGTTTCCCATTACGTCAATCCAATCATTCTTGATGAAGTCCCAACAGTTAGGGAATTAGAGAGATTATTGGAATATCCAAAAGAAGACACCTTCACCAATCCCTGGTCGCTTTCTGTAGTCAAAGGATTTAGAGATTACATCCCTA
This sequence comes from Candidatus Woesearchaeota archaeon, assembly GCA_043819375.1. Taxonomy (GTDB): domain Archaea; phylum Nanobdellota; class Nanobdellia; order Woesearchaeales; family GW2011-AR9; genus JBDREV01. The sequence goes on along the minus strand of JBDREV010000010.1, from coordinate 20,924 downwards.
CAACGTTTAAGAGAGTGACTCAAAAGATGGAACATAAACTGATTGATCAATACTTTGATGATCAGGCAAGAGAGCTTCCTGAAGAGAAAAAAGTGTTGTTGCAACTTCAGACAGAGATTGAAGCCAAAGCTGCCACAATTGATGCAGCAATAGTCCATTCTCGCAGAGATATAGGTACAGTGGTCAATAAAGCTCATGCTTTAAACAGAGTCTATAAAATTGGAAGGATTTTTAAGCACTTAAAAAAAAGAGATTATCCTTTTCTGTTTGGAGATTTGACTGATGAAGGTAATTGGAATCAAGCCCTTTCATCTATAAAGCAGCAATTTATTGAATTTCTTCTGGAAATACCTCAAGGGGAAAGAAGGCATGGCAAGAAGATCAGGAAGGTTGATACTTCTCAAAGAGAGATTGAGAAAAGATTTGTTTATGTCGATTGGCTGAAAGAAAAGCTAGGCGATGATCTTCAAGGGATCCTGTTGTATGGTTCAGCTGCCCGTACAGACAATCCCGAAGAATATAATGATTTTGATAACTGGGTAAGGGTCAAAGATGTTCCTCGTGCACATAAGATCTTAGCTGAGACATGTCCTTCTGTTCTTGAAGGTAAGGTGGTCAAACTAACCCAAAAAGAGAATGAGAAACCTAAGGATGCAAAACATGTTGGGATCCATATCTTTCCGGATTCAGAGGAATATATCATCAGACACATTAAGTTTTTGCATGATTCCAGAGAATTTCTAAAACACACTAAAGTGCTTTATGGAGAATTCCCCTTTATCAAAGTCAAGCAGGATGAGGTAATTGAAAGAGGTGTTTCTCAAGCATATCTAAAATTAAAAACAATTGCTAGCTCCCTTAATTGGGCGTACTCCGATCCAGAGACTATCTATGGAAAACCAAGTTTATTTGAATTCATAGTTAAGAATGTAAGATTTTTTCTACAGCATTCTCTGAACGCAATAGAAGGTCCGTGCTTCAGGGGAAAAGAAGAACTTAATGATCTTTTAGCTCAACGTGGGATATACATTCCAGAGTACAAGGATGATTTAGATTATATCCGGTCTGCACTTTTATCCACTACTGTGAATGTTTTTCAGTTACAAAAAGAATTCCAAGAATATAACAGAGAACCAAAACTGGACTTTCTTATCGAAAAAAAGAGATTTGAGTGGAATGCCCCAGACATCGATGAATGGGGACCATATGCTGATGGAACTTAAGGGGTTTAGTATATCTACAAGGCCTTGATTATTCTCTATCTTAGAAATCTTTAAAAACCCGTTTTTTTCCAACCGTTCTTATGAACAAAAAAGCAGTTGGTTTAATCACAGTAACGATCATCTTAGCCTTGCTAATCCTGATCATCTTTTTGGTTGATGTGGCTAAGAGAGAATGCCAAGGCAATAATGACTGTCCTGAGAATGCCTACTGCGGCACGGATTATGAATGCCACCAGTTTCCAGAAGAGATAATAATCAAGGAGAATAATTTTGTTCCCGCTGCTTTGATCCTGGGAATCTCATTGATCATTGCCGCTTATATCTTCAAGGGAGGGAAACTGCCCCAGCTGCCATTCAAGAAAGAATAGAAACTTATTTAAGAATAGGTAATTTGCTTTTTCTATGATTAACTTTAAGTTATGGCCTAAAAAGAAAGCCGATTTGCCGGATAAGATCCAGTGGTACATATCTTTGCTGCTCAGAGCAACTTTGGTTGTAGCTATAGTTTTAGGTATCTTTAATCAAAGATGGACTTTGACCTTTTCCACTTCATTGATCCTGCTCTTGACCTATCTTCCTTCTATGATCGGAAAAAAATACAAGATTTATCTTCCGATTGAATATGAATTTGTGATCGTTCTCTTTATCTATGCTTCTCTATTCTTAGGGGAGATCAGGAATTATTACCTTAAATTTTGGTGGTGGGATATTATCCTGCATACCAGTTCTGGCATTGCCATCGGTTTTGCTGGTTTTCTGATTCTCTACATCCTTTATTATAAACGTAAGATTGAAACTAAGCCGATCTGGATTGCACTTTTCGCTTTTTGTTTTGCTCTGGCGATCGGTGCTTTTTGGGAGATTATTGAATTCTCTATAGATTCTTTCTTGGGAACAAACATGCAGAAATCCGGGTTGGTTGACACGATGTGGGACCTGATTGTCGACGCGGCAGGAGCCCTGCTCACTTCTGCTATCGGTTATTTCTATATCCGGGGCAGAAAAACACCTCTCTTTCATCGGATGTTTGTTAAGTTCATGAAGAAAAACCCCCACTACTTCAAATAGAAATATATTTAAAACAAAATATTATTCTCTTGCAGAGGTGGTTGGTGACTAGGTCACCAGACTCCCAAAACCAAGTTTTTGAGGTGGTGTAAATGAAAAAAATATTCTTTACTTTGATGTTAATTATCTGTTCCAGTCTGGCTTTGGCCCAGTGTGTAGACCTGGATGACAATACAACTTGGGCAGGAAAGGTCAATCCCTGGTCTGAGACAAGATACCAGTTAACTCAGGATGTGACACTTTGTCCGGGAACCTACAATCTGGCTGGTGGAATAGTTTTCTCTGAGAATTACAAGACTCTTGACTGCAACGGTGCAACCCTGATCGGTTCTGGTGAAGCAGCAGGAGGAGTAGGAATCTATATCGGCAGAGGATATTCCAATATCAACACCCCATATCAACCTCACATTGCTGTGAGGAATTGCAATGTCCAAAATTATCATTCCGGTATTGTTAATAATCTAGCTTATTATACTACCCTAGAGAACAATAACATCACCGGCAACGGTTATGGATTGAAGCTAGTGGGTACACAATATACTATAATCAGAGAAAATAAGATCAGCAATAATGCTCATTGGGGGATGATTTTTGAAAAACAGGCGAATGGTTGGAAGACTCTTGATAATGAAATAACTGATAATGAGATCAACTCTAATGGTGAACGAGGTCTTTATCTAAATAATGTACAGAATAATACCTTTACCGGCAATGAGATCAAAAATAATAATTATGGAATCTATCTCAGCCTGAGCGAAGGAAACGAAATCTATAACAACTATTTCCAGAATACCCATAACCTTTACACCTCTAACAGCAACACAATCTGGAATACAGCTGTAACTCCTGGAACCAACATCCTCGGCGGGCCTAATCTAGGAGGAAATTACTGGAGTGATTATACTGGAACTGATACAGATGGAGATGGAATTGGTCAGACTGCTTATGCTGTGGGAAGTGATAGTGATGCTTACCCTTTAGTCACGCCACAAGTAGTGGAGGAAGAGCAGCCTGAAGAAGAGAACGAAACAGAAGCTCCGGTCTCAGAATTTGAAGCCCAGATCACCAAGATATTGAAAGATAATGTCGGAAAAGTAGACTTGTCTGAAGCTCCTGGTTTCATGAGATTCTTTCTGGGCAGCCCTAAAGTTGATGTGGTCATCCTGATGAATGATAGAACTAACATTACTTATGGCTTTTCGTTGAAGGGAAATAAGGTTATGGATTTCTCCAAAGGCGGAGTGGACAAACCAAAATATATCATTGAGATGTCTGAGGATACAGTCCGAGAGATCGGTAAGGCAAAAGATCCTTTGGCCAAGATGACTGAGCTTTACAGTAAGGGAGAGATCAAGATTAAACCACAGACTTTCGGAAGCAAGTTTAAGTTTGGAATTGCTAATAAGCTGATGAGTTGGTTTAAGAAATAAATCTTTTTATTTTTTTAAATTCTTTTTCCGATCTCACAATAGATGCTTTCCAGTTTTTCAAGATTTTCTATAGATTGTTTTTCATTGACTTTGTGGATCGTTGAATTTTCTAATCCAACTTCCATCACCGGGATCTTAGCTTCTGCAAAAAATCTGCAGTCAGAGAACCCTCCTCTGCAGTCGATCTCCGGCTTTCTTCCCAACACTGCTTCAATCGAATCAACCACCTGCACTTGAAAAGTTTCATTTTTAATGAAGTAAGGTGAAACTGTGTATTTGATCTTCAATCGATATCTGATCATGGTCTGATTCAATCTTCTTTTCAGTTCAAGCAGAAAAGTGTCTGGATCAGAAGCGATCCGGGCATCAAAACCGATCTTAGCTACTCCAGGAATCGAATTGTAGGTTTTATTCTCATTGGCTGATTCTATCAGGCAGATGGCCATTGTTGTGGGAGGAAGCAGGCCATTACCTTGGTCATATGGCTGAATTATCTCTGCCAGGCCGCCTTCCATGATTTTTCGGCATAGATTAGTTCCTTTCTCTTCGTCAACATAAGCACTGTGGAATTGTACGCCATAAAAGAAAATGTTTCCTTGTACTAACCCTCTTCTTCCTGCTTTGATCGTGTCTCCTGCTTCCTTTTTTCCGGTTGGTTCTCCACCTAGAGCATAATCAATCTGTAGGGAGTTTTTTTCCAGCAGCAGAGGCATACCCAGGCTATCAGTCTCTTCATCACCAGAGAGAAAGATAGAAACAGTCTTGCCTCCGGCGGCAATCTCCTTTCCTGCTCTGAGCTGAGCTGCTATTGACCCCATCATATCGCAGGCCCCTCTTCCATAGATGATTCCGTCTTTGACTGCTCCAAAACACGGATTGGTGTTCCAATTCTTCCCATAGGGGACTACATCCCAATGAGAAACAAAGGCCAGATGCTTTCCCCCACCTCCAGTCCGAAAGATATAATGCGGCACCTGGTTGCCGTTGCGGGGATTTTTGGTGATAGCTGCTTCAGCGATCTCCCAGCCTAGATCTGTGGCAATCTTCTCTAAACCCAGATTCCTGCCTTTAATCTTGTCTGAGGGCTTGGCCAGGCCGATCAATTCACCAGTAAGCAAAAGAATGTCCATCTATTTTTTTGCACTCCAAGCTATATAAATATTTTTCTGCTTAGAAATATGCTTCGTGATAGTTCCTTCATCCTCGCATGATCATCTTGACCATAGAATAGAGATAAACTGATAATTCCACCATTCTCAAATTATAGTTATACGCAGCCAGCACTCCTCTCTCAATCTTGCTGATCTGCGTGGAGATTCTCTCTACTTCTTCCAATTCAGTTGCAGGAACTCTTCTCCTGATTACCTCAAATCGATCCTTGCGGATCTCCTCTTCCAGCCGGACATGGAAGAAATATCCTTCTGCCATACTTTTACAGAGCCCACTGACGTTTTCTTTGTGCACCTCATTGACAATTCCCATAAAGTTGAATTTAAATTCCTTGTTGCGGAGCACCCTTTCAAAGATAAGATTAAGTTTTTGGTTATGGTCCTTCTTTTCCTGTTCATCCTTCAGCTTATTGATCAGGTTGAGGGTTTGAGTAAATTCAGTGAATAGCCTGTTTTTTTCCTGGTTGATCTCTTCAATGTATTCAATATTAGCTACTAATGCAGGAAAGGCTTCTTTGAGAACACCATTGGCTCGTTTTAAGTTAATCAATTCATAAAGGGGATCATTCCTTGAAAAGATCTTTTGGATCCCTTCCATTGTCGGTAGGATTAGAGAGATAGCCGTTTCAATTGCTTCTTTATCTGCTTCTGAAGCAAAGAACAGTTCAGTGATCTTATCTATCTCTGCTTCAGCAACAGGAAGCCGGACAGATCTCTTCAATTCCCTGATAATCTGTGTGCTTTCAATCTCTGCGCTTTTCAGGTTCAGGTCCTTAAGCATATGGATATAAAGCATGTTTTCACTTCCATAGTATATCTTAGAAATATTTAAATTTATTGATGAGAATTCAAAACTTCTTCCGGAAGACCTCCTTTCCGCAATAAGGGCAGTTGCCGGGAGTCTGTTTAACCTTGTTATAGACAAATTCATACTTGCAGGCAGCGCACTGGATTTTCACCCGTTCAGCATCAATCTTTTTTACTGGCACTGGGGTCTCTTCTGCTTTTTTTCTCGCTTGCTTAGCTAGATATTCATCTTCTGCATCCCAACCAGCAGGCTTCTTTTTTTCTTCAACCTGCTTGGCAGCTTTCTGCACAGCCAGTTCTCTCTTGATCCCTTCACTAGTCTTACGCTCTTTCACACAAGCTTCGCAGACCATTTTTCCATAGACTGGATCGAGTACAAACTCCGTGGATTTAGCTGACCGATTGCATTGCTTACATTTGACTTGGACATCGCTGAACATGTTTTATAATATGGCATAACTTGGATATAAACTTTTTGTTTTTAGGTCGATTTAACCTAAAACTGCCCTGAAAACAAGGTAAACGAAAGATTAATAATCCGCATGATTTTATTGTTTGATTATGGTTATCTCTGTAGTTGCAATCAACGGTTCACCCCACAAGAAAGGAATCACTTCTTCACTGCTTACAAAATTCTTATCCGCAGCTGAGAAAAGCGGAGCAAAAACAGCTCTGATCCATCTTGCTGATCATCAGATCAATCCGTGTAATGGCTGCTACAGCTGCTCTGCGGAATCTTGCAAGTTCCCCTGTGTCCAAAAAGATGGCATGCAGGAAATCTATCCTCTCTTAGAACAGGCAGATGTGATTGTTTTTGGTACTCCTGTTTATTGGTTTAACATGAGCGGGCTGATGAAGAACTTTATGGATCGCTTGTGTTGTTTGGCGGCCCATGGATATATCTTGGAAGGAAAAGTCGGCCTTTTCATCGCGGCATCTAAAGAAAATGAGGGAGGAAGGATGAATGCTTCCTTATCTATGGCCAGTGCCATGAATCATCTGGGGTTGTTCATTCCTCCTTATGGGATTATGTTCTATCCTGGCAAAGAGAAGGTTGTCAAGAAAGGTAAGGTGATCTGGGATGATTGGGTCATGCAGGATCTGCCCAAGATTGCCAAGAATTTGGTGCCTCTCTGTAAATTTCTTCGTAAATCTAAGTTTGAGTGGTAAGCTATAATTAAACGTTAAATTTTTATAAGATTAGCTTAATTGCTTTCTGTCATGTTTGCGATGGACGAAACATTGAACGGTCGGGCTGTGTTTGCCGACTGTGAAATTTCTAAAGGAGAAGAAGTGCTTGTCTTAAAGGGAGAGTTCCTACAGAATAAAGATATTGCTCCTGGTTCCTATGAAGAAGAGCATTCTATCCAGATCGGCAAGGATCTTTACCTCGGTCCTTCTGGAGAGCTGGATGATTTCATCAACCATTCCTGCAGTCCTAACACTGGACTGAAGATGATTGGAGGTAAGCTGATTCTGGTTGCCATCAAGAAGATCAGAAAAGGAGATGAGATCTGCTTTGATTACTCAACTTCTATGGCTGAGGATAGATGGGAGATGAACTGCAGCTGTGGGAGCAAGAATTGCCGCAAGCTGATCAGGGATTTTAAACACTTGCCAAAAAAAGTCAAGCAGAAATATTTAAAGACAGGGATTGTGCCGGAGTATATCTATTCAGGCGGTGCTTATTTTTTTTGATCTGGACCCACTAATCTTCCATTTAGTGATCAGATAAGACAAAGCAAATGGGATGATAAACTTGAATATCAATTGTGTTCCAATCAGGATGGAATAGATCTCTGAATTGATCAGTCCCCGTACAAATAACAGTTTGATGATGACAATACTGGTGCTTAGTCTTACACATAAGCTGATTCCCAGTATCACTGATTGTTTCTGGCCTAATTCTGACCTGGCTACAGTGTAGCTGCTGATTGCTTTTGCACCATAAGTTACTAAAGTAAAAAGCAGGATCAGGAGAGGGTACTTTAAGATATAAGTTATGTTCACATCTAGACCCACCCATAAGAAGAAGATGGGGGCTAGAAAACCGTAGGCTAAAGTCTTGATCTCGGATTCAATGGCTTCAAGAATCCTTGGAGGAATGATATTTTTTAGGGCAATTCCTGCCAATAAAGCTCCTAAAGCAGCAGATTCCACAAATTCTCCCAGACCTACAAACAAGAACAGGAAGAACATAACCACAAAGAAAAAAGAAGGTATATCTTTGTACTTGAATGAGTTGAGGTATTTGCGTAATTTTATGATGATAAAGACCAGGGCGAAAAGAGAGAAGAGGATCAGCAGATTGATCCAGATATTAAATGTGGTGTGTCCTGCAGAATAACCTAACAATACGGAGACAGCTACTACTGTAGCAATTTCAATCACATCATCCAAAACCCCTATTGCCAGGATGGTCTGGCCTAGTTTGGTCTTGGTGAGCCTGAATTCATCCAAGATAGGCAGGAGGACTGCTTCACCTACAGTGGCAAAAGATAAGGAAAGCAGGACTGAGATCATCCAAGAGAGATCAAAAACATAATGCAGTAGGATAGAGGCTACCAATGCTTCTGAGAGGATGATGGCTGCAGTTGTTTTCACGATGAACTTTCCGCTTTTGAAGATTCTCTTGATATCCAGTTCAAATCCGATGATGAACAGCAGAAAATACATCCCTAAATTTGATAATAATAAAAAATCTGATGAAGAAGTTATCTCTTTAAATGGGTTGTAGGCAGCTAATCCCAAACCGATCAGCAGGGCGGAGAAGATCCAGGGGATCCTGAACTTTTCTAATACCCTTCCTAATAAAAAAGTAATCAAAAATACTCCTGCTAAAAATAAGATTATGCTGATCACTTTTTTTCACAACGCTGTTTTAGTTCTTGGTCCATACGTTTGGCATCACTCAATTCTTTCATTTTTAGGTTTAATCTTTCCCAGAATGATTCGGTTAGATCTATCTGTTGTTGGATTGATCGGGTGTTATTTGCTGAATCATCGAGGAAGAGTGTACACAATTCAGAAGAGGCATTCTGCTCAAACAGGTCACACCATAATCTGTACTGGTCAAACTCTGCTTTGATCTCCTCAATCTCTTTGTCTTCCAGTTTAATGATGCTGGGCTCTTCAGCTTGTACTGCTTCATCTTTAGCAAGAAGTTCCTGTTCTTTATTTAGCTCCTGTTCCAAAAAATGCAGCTCAGTCAGGATGTTGGTGAGTTTTTTTGCACAGAACTCATTATTATAAGTTAGCGGCTGTTCCAGCAGCTTATTCAGTACCACTTGACTTTCCTTGACACTGTACTTATCTTCATAAGCTCCAAAGTAGAATATTCCGATGATGATGACAGAGATGATCCCTATGAATGCGATTGACTGGAAAAAAAGTTTATTTTGTTTCATCTGTTCGCCTCTGTAATTGAATTTTTTTGATAGTTATAAATGTTTTCTTGGTTGTTAAAAGTTTGGTCACATATCTCGGCCTTTAGAGAACTTCATTTAAAGTTCTCTTAGATAATCTTGTAAGAATTATCTTTAGGCTGGAGTTTTTTATTTTGGAACCAAAAATTTATATACCTTAAAAATTTACTTCTGCTATGGCAAAAAGAGCATGGTTTGTTAAAAAAGGGGCCGGATTATTATTTATCCCTGTGAGTTGGCAAGGATGGATCTCTCTGATTCTGATGTTGGCCTTATTATTAACTTCTGCTTATCTCAACAAGCTTTTTGCACCTGATCTTCTTTCTTTACAAGATCGGGCCAGGTTATTGTTTGAGATTGTAATTATTCTGCTTATCTCTGTGCTGTTCTTTGACAGCCACACTAAGAGAAAATTCTTGAGGTGAAACTATGAAATCTGAAGTTGTAGAAAAGTTAACTGCTTTGATTGTTGCTGCATTCGGTTTAGTAGCAGCATTGGCTTGGAATGATGCTATCAAGGCTTTATTTGTGGGTCCTTGCGGTACTGAAGGAGCAGGAGTACTTTGCCGGCTTTCTGCTGGCGGACCTTGGGTCTATGCTGTGTTTGTGACCATCCTTGCTGTAATAGCTGCAATCTGGATCGGCAAAGCTGCAGAGAAGGCGAAATAAATATGTTTTGAGGTAAGATGGACCAGCAAAAAAAAGAAAACGAATTAGTGAAACAAGTAGCAGTTCTTGGATTTGTTCCAGACCGGGATTATACTCCCACCACAACTTGTTTTAGATTCCACCGGGAAGATTCTCCCCTAGAGGTGATGGTGGATAAACATCCTCAAGGATGTTATGTTATTGTAAATTCTAAGCCTTTTAGATATGAATATCACCGGCATACCAACTTTATTGGGGAAGAAGAAATAGTCAACCAGATTAAGCAGTATTTAAATGAATTAGGATACATTGGTTGATTTTTAATTCCACCTTGAGATAGAATATGAATTTCTTGGCAAATTAAAAAAATAAAAAAAGAATTAATTACTTGCTTCTGCTATCAGAAAAATCAGAATCTCTTTCTTTTAGCGTAACAGTCTCTGCAGAAAACTGGCTTGCCTTCTGTTGGCTTAAAAGGAACTTCACATTCCTGTCCGCACTCAGAACAAGTTGCTTTATGCATTTCTCTTGGCCCGCCGAAATCTCTTCGGAAGCCGCCCCGTTGTTGGGATCTTTCCATTTTATATTTCCTCCACACCGATTAACTTTTAGCTGTGGTGTGTATTTTCTGCTAATACCTGCCTATTTAAAAACTTATCTGAGGAATTTGATTTTACATCCCTAAAAATTTCAGCAAGCCGTAAACAAGAAAAGCCGGCCAGACCAACGCTTTTAGGACTCCTAAGACACCCATCCAAAAGCCAGTTGCAGTAGCAAGGTAATATACAACTGCACCGATAAAACCTAGACCATAGATTGCTCCTGAACATCCGCCGGTCTGGATACTGCAGCAGGCCACTTTTGGTTTAAACACTTTTTTTGTTTTTTTCATTCTTTTTTCACCTCAGCAATGATCACCACATAATTTTTGCCGTATTTCTTAGCACATTTCGGGCAGGTAGTGTACCACATGTACTGTTTTTTTATCTTGATTTTTTTACTGTTTATATAATCTTCAAAATCCTTGCACCACTTTCCTGTGTCTTTGAAAGGGCCTTCGTAGACTTTGCTGATAAATTTACCACTTAAGGCCACATTTTCTACATCCAGGACTTTCTTATCAACTGCTAGATATAAGTTCATGTTCCATTTAGAAGTGTGTTCAGAAAGACTCATCCAATCGGAACATTCGGTATTGGCAGCATCAATATTTTTCATCAATCTTCTGATAACACTGCCAAAATTTATTGGCATATAAAAAATAGTGAACACTTTATCCTTGATGAAGCGTTTATTTTTCCACTGAATAACTTTTCCATTCCACTGTTTGGGGTTGAATTTCGGACAGCAGATTTCCTCTTTCATTTTTCTTTCCTCATGAACAGCAATTTTGTTTTAGCCATGAAAACTTTCCAATTGGCGATGATATGCAGCACAGTCAGACTGACCATAGCTATTCCAGCATAATTGTGCCAATTCTTCCAAGCAGCTTTGGTTATTCCCCAGAATAGTGCTGCTCCCCTTAATCCTGTTCCAGGTTCATTAGGAATGAAGAAAAAGAAGATCACTCCGGTGATAGCAACGAGGAGAAAAGAGATTAGTAAGAGTATATCAACAATTGTAGTTAATTTTTTCATCTGGATCACCTTCTGGATGAATATTTTTTATGTTTATAAAATTTAGCTTTCATCAGAAAGGAGGATAATGATCCGGTTATCTGCAAGATCATCCTCTCTCTGAGTTGTGATTATAAGTTTAATTCAAACACAAAATTTTCTTGTAAAATATGTTGCTTAATCTTTTCCTTGATCAATCCATATGAATAATCGGTTTAGAATCAAATTTGGGGGTTTTTCCATACAGGGCTATTCCCCGACGGATATATCTTTTTCCCTGGATCAGATCGTGCCATCTTTTTTCCAGTTCAGCATAAGAAAGAAAAGTCCTTTTGAATGCTGCGGGATCTTCAAAATAGATTCTTTCTTGATCATAGCCAATAGCTACCACATAATGTCCATTCTGCCAATCCTGCTCCCAGTTTACTTTCAGATCTTCTTTCCAGGCCTGTAGCAATAAGATCACCGGAATTTTTTGGTTGATATATTCTTGGACTTCTTTTATCTCCATTGCTCTTGAGTCCACTTTAAACCCATACTTTTCTGCGGTTTTTTCAATATTGATTACTGTGGTCCCTTCTTTCTCAGATGTCTTCGCTTCTTTGATCAGAACCTCTTCACTGAACTCCAGGCCGAAGTAAGCGAATACAGCTTGCAGGGCTTTGGCTCCGCAATCATATTCATAAGTCTGGCGCAGTTCTGGAAAATCTAATATTTTCATGTTTTAAAACAAACCCAGAATGTATTTAAACTTTATCTCTGTTTTAAGAAAAATAAAAAAATAATTTATCTCTTCTTGATCATTCTCCAGACCACTAATCCCACAAGAGCTAAGATTGCCCAAGGGATGATCACAAAGAAAAATCTGAGCAGACTGTTGAAGCTGTCCACAAAGTTTTGGATCAATTCTGAAAATTTGACTACAGTAACATCCGCATAATCTGATCTCTTTTCAGACATGGAGAAGTAGACGGTGGAATAATCAACCTGCAGATCCACATTCTTAAGCCGGTCTTCCAGATATTTGACTCTTCTTTCCTGATCAAAAAGCTTGTCGTTGAGTGAGATTTTATCTTTGATGTCAGTTGTCTGGTTGTATAATCCTTGATATCTTTGCAGCCTTGCTTTTTCAGTATCAAGTTCGATCTGTGTATTCTCATATTGGGCAGTGATATCCTGCATATTCTCATTGAAAGATTGCACTTCACCGATCTTTTTCAGTTCAGAGACAAGCTGGTCATAATCTTTAGTGTCCACTTTGATCTGATAATGACTTTGTAAATACTGCTTTTTTCCTACATCATACTTGTTCACATTCTCATTGAGCAGATAGGCATCAGCTGAAGAAAGCAGCGATTTAAGGTTCTGTTCTGCTGTCTTGAACTCCCCTCTTTTCACTTCTGTAGAAAGGCTGGCGGATTTAGTGATCTTCCTTTCTTCTACATTAGGAGCAAAATCAGATGATGGAGAAGGCATGTAGACACCAGATCTGACTGATTCTCCCATATCATAAGCTTCCGAACTTGTATAAGAAACTGATTTTAGAGAAGAGATACTATCTGTTCCTCCCAGATTCATAAATAACAATAAAACTACTAATACAACCACAATCAGCCAGTTTTCTTTAATTTTTTTGAATTGATCTTTTAGACCCATAAATATCACCTCTTAGACAGATAAGCAAGAAGAGTATAAAAACATTGTTTTAACTTTTAACTGAATTGAAGCTAATAATCATTCATCGAAATGATATCATCGTCCTGCTTGGCCTTGAACTGTTCATAATGATCCTGGCAGACCTTTAACCCGCCCCAAGTGGCTGTGGCTGGCGCCCGGCAGTTAGGCTGCTGACATTCTTCCTTTTTTTCGCCCATCTCCACATCTTCTAAAGAAAGGCTGCCGGCAGGAAGGTTAAGCTTTTGAGCCAATTCATTGATCATCGCATTAAGCAAATATTTGTCTTTAAGCTTATCTGGACTGATCCCTCTTGCAGAAATGATGATGCGTGCCATTTATTAGTTGAAGGAGCAGAACTTTAAATATTTTATCTTTGGTATGATTTAAAAAAGTTTAATATAAAAAAATAATAAAAAGAAGATCACTTCTTAATCAGAAGATAATACACAATTGCAGTAATTATGCTGAACAATAATCCGCAGACAATCCAGATAACTTTCTTGCCTGTCTTCATCTTTTTCTGGTTTGCCAGCACATCATAGATCACCCAGATCATACAGGCCAAAGCGATTAAACCGACTAATTGTCCTAATACCATTTATACACCTCCTGTTATAGTGTAGTTTGTTAGTATTTTATTTAAAGGTGTTGGTCAGGAAAACCCTTTGGCCATCAGTTCATTTATCTCACCGATAGTCTTAGTGTGGGTCAATCTCCTGATCAGCTGTTCTCTCCCTTCCATTCCTTTCAGAAAACCCTGCAGATGGATCTTGATATGCTGAAAGCCGATCCCGTATTGAAAAGCATGATTGAGATATTTCTTGATGCAGTATCTCTTCTCTTTAAGCAGGTCAAATTCCCACCTCTCATGTTTGGAGAAATACTGATCCAATTGCTTGAAGATGAATGGGTCTTGGATAGCCTGCTGGCCGATCATCACTGCATCAGAAATTTTCAGCATCTTTTCAGCAGATTCTTCGTCAACAATATTGCCGTTGGCGATTAAGGGAATCTTTATCTGTTCATGAACCTCTTTGATCGCTTCCAGGTCAACCTCACCGGTATAACCTTGCCCTGCCGAACGCCCATGGATGGTGATGAAATCCAGGCCTTCTTCCTGGGCGATCTTGGCAATCCTTAGATATGGTTTACTCTTCTTATGCTTAGCATCAAGAGCCAGCCTGAATTTTGCGGAGACAGGCAGGTCTGTATTTTCTTTCATGGTTTTGAATAAGGACCGGACCAATTCCGGCTGGTTGAGAAGGGCAGCCCCCAGATTTTTGCTGATCACTTCCTTAGTGGGACAGCCTAGATTGAGATCAATCGATTTAACATTTTTCAGTCCCGGATAAAATTCATTATCGTTGATGATCCTCAAGGATTCTTTAAGTTCTGTGGGAGAATTAGAAATAAATTGCAGGCCAACTTCATCAAACAGATCCAATTTCTGTTTCAATGCTTCATCTAATTTAATGAATTCAGAAGTGTAGATCTGTTCTGTAAAGGCATAACCTGCACCATATCTCTGACAAATTTTCCTCAGGCCGATATCTGAATACATAGACATGGGGGCCAACAAGTATGGCTTATCAATCTTAAGTCTGCCTAGCTCTGTCATTCTTCCGGTAATATTTACAAGTTAATAAGTTTTTTCACATACTGTTTCCCCGTTGTGATTAAATTTTCGGTGGGGTAGAAGAGAACTACTGCTGGGTTGAAACTACGATCACGGGACCGTAGAAGTACAACCACTGATTCTTAGAAATTATTCCCGTAAAATTTATATACTTGCATATATGCACAAGTATACAAATGAAAAATCTGGAAGAAAAATCAAGATTATACAAGGCATTAGGAGAGCCGATCAGACTAAAAATCATCGAATACTTGTTGAAAAAAAGGGCCTGTGTCTGTATCTGCGAACTTAGCAAGCTTCTAAACAGGGATCAATCAGTGATCTTCAGACATATCCAGATATTAAAAGATGCAGGGATTTTGAATACAAATAAGGAAGCAAAATATCTGCTCTGCTGCATCAAGGATAAGGATAAAATAAAGAGGATATTGAGGAATTAAAATGGCTGAGAAGAAAAAAGGATTTATCAATAAAATATTGGATCGATTGGATCAGAAACTTGAGAAGAAAACCAAAGAAAAAAAGTGCTGTTGCTGTAAAAATTCAAAAAATAAGCAATGTTAGAGGAGATTATAACTTGGCTGCTGTACTCTTTGATTAAGCTGAATCCAGATCTTGGCTGGGTAGCTTCTTTACATTTCTTCATCTACGACACTATCAAGATATTTTTCTTGTTGTTTGTGATGATATCTATAATCGGATTCTTAAGGACATATCTTCCGCAAAATAAGGTTAAAAAATGGATTGGCAAGGGGAAGTATGGACTAAGCAACCTGGTCTCCTCTTTGTTTGGAGCAATAACTCCCTTTTGTTCCTGTTCTTCCATCCCTTTTTTCATCAGCTTTTTAGAAGCAGGAATCCCTTTAGGAGCAGCATTTTCTTTTTTGATCACTTCGCCATTAGTCAATGAGTATCTAGTTGTGTTGATGTTAGGATTCTTTGGTTGGAAGATAACTTTAGCTTATGTAATCAGCGGGATCATCATCGGGATAATTTCTGGTTTGATCTTAGGGAAGTTAGGGTTAGAAAAGCATCTGGTCAAGGATCTGATCAAATCTAAACAAGAAGTTCAGAAAGAGATAAGATATGATGGATTCAAAAAGCGAATCAGTTTTGGTTATAACGAAGCGGTTTCAATAGTCAAAAAATTATGGGTCTGGGTGCTCATTGGAGTGGGACTCGGTGCATTGATTCATAACTATGTCCCTTCTGAATTGATTCAGTCAGTGATCAGTAAAGGAGGGATGTTTGCAGTTCCCTTTGCTGTGCTCTTAGGTGTGCCGATGTACGGAAGCTGTGCAGCAATCGTTCCTCTTGCCGTGGTCCTGTTTGAGAAAGGAGTTCCGTTGGGTACAGCTTTAGCGTTCATGATGGCAACTTCAGCACTGAGCTTTCCGGAAGCGGTTATTTTAAGAAGAGCGATGAAGCTAAAGCTGATCCTCATTTTTTTTGGGATAGTCACTTTGGCAATAATTTTGACTGGATACATCTTCAATTTACTGCAGGTTTTGTTAGTCTGAATAAACTGTTGGATGGATGAGTATCTTGATCCACAGCAAAAAAGATTAAATACTCACTCCCTTTTATTCACTTTGATGAAAAAAAAGAGGAAAGTTTCCTGGTTAAAAGAGCATAAGATCATTGTAATCGTGGTTCTTGTTCTGTTAGTGATTTTTTTGTCTTTCTTTGGAACCAAGATCTTCTTATACATCAAGCTGGCCGTGGGTAATGATATCATTGTGGGACTAGCTGTAGATCAGGAAGACTTTAACCTGAAGCATAACGAAGAAGGGAAGATAATAGTAGAAGCAAAAGTGACCACTAATCCTTTCTGCAAGGCAGTCTGTAATTATAAATTCTTAGATATCAGCAGGAAGGAAATTATTGAAGAGCAGGATTTTAATATCACTCCCACCACTCCCTTTCGTAAAGAGTATTCACTTAAAGCTGAGCGGTTGGGTTCAGGACTGGAGCTTTATCGTTTTGATCTGGACTGTCATAGCTTATCTACTTTCTTCTGTCATACTACTGAAGAACCAGCCACCAGAAGTGTATTAGTAACTGTCAAATATGGGCCGACTTTGGAAGAAGAGCAGCTGCAGGGGAAGTTAAAGCAGTTGCTGGACAATTACAGTCAAAGAGTCAATGAGATGGATGGAAAGATGAGTCTTCTACTGGCTGCGGAAAAAAAGCTGGCTGATCATGTTGAAATTAATTTCAATTCAACAAACATCAATATGGAAGTTAATGCTTTGCAAAACAAATTACTTGCTCTGGAAAAATCCTGGCCGGAACAGGATCTGACTTGGCTGGAAGAAAACACAGGAGAGATCTCTTTGGAACAGATTGAAGCTGATGTGGAAGACTATTACCTGAATCTGACTTTGCAGCTTGATCATCATAATCAACAGCTGGCTGAATTGGAAGAGATTAGAGATGATCTGGTCCAGTTGCAGAACTCTTCTTTTCCTAGTCCTGAACTGGCTGAAGAGATTGAACCGTTGAGCACAGATTTTAATCAGTTGGTCTCTTTGTTCAATCAGATTGCTGGTCTGGATCTGAAAGAGAAGAATCTTGATGATTTGGCAGCAAAGCTTGATGCTTATCTTACTCCTAAGCTGGTCTTGGAGCAGGAGTTAACTTTGGCTATCAACCAAGATCTGCTCTGTTCTTTGGGCGGAGAGTGTTTCAATCATTCAACAGTGGGAGAATTGGCTGTGCAGGAGGAATTTGATCTCAACCGCAGCTGCCAGAAAAGAGATAATTTTTTGAAACAGATCATGCTGTTGAACCAATCACTGGAAATTAATTTCACTAACCAAAGTTACCCTGCAGGAGATGAATTTTGGCAAGGGATTGAAGATGAGATGGGTGGGTTAAAAAAGAATACTACCTTGGATTATCTTTCTGCTCTTCCAGAGAATGGCACAAACACAGGGATAATAAAAGAGTTCTTGGGTGAAAGTAACATCTCCAATGCTTCTTTATTTAATTATTCAGGCTACGATCTTTTCCCTGCTTCAATCAAAGTTTTCTTAGAGCAGCTGCCAACAGAATGCCAGATGACTCCTGCCACACTTTCTTTTTTAGCTCCTGTCTCCTCAGAACCGATTGAACTGGAGATTAATCTCTCTGCGGTCCAAGGATTAGATTTTAATCTTCCAACAGCAAGATGCTGTGTCTTTGAAGATTGTGCAGACTGTTGTGCAACTGCAGCCTGTGAATCTGACCCCCAACTTTATCCTGTGCTGTTCCTGCATGGTCACGCTTTGAGCCAAGGAACTTCTGCTGAATTTAGTCTGGAAGGTTTTAATGCCATCCAAAAGAAATTGGAGGAGGATGGTTTTCTCAATGCCGGAACAATTACTTTGTACACAGATCTGAATTCTCCTGCCGGAGTGTGGGGTCTGCCTGCTGTCCCCTTGACTATCCGGGGAAGCTATTATTTTGATGTCTTCAAGCAGCCGGACAATTATTATCTTGTACAGACCAAAAGCGAGAATATTGATACTTATGCGATCAGGCTGAAAGAGCTGATTGAGATTGTCAAGTATAAGACTGGCAAACCTAAAGTCAACATTGTGGCTTTCAGCATGGGGGGTTTGGTGGCCAGAAGAAACCTGCAGATCTTTGGTACTGAAGATGTTAATAAATTGGTGATGATCGGAACCCCCAATCATGGAGTTACTGGAACTATTGCAGGAATCTGTTCCTTCACTGGTGCAGAGCTGGAATGCCGTGACCTGCAGGCAGACAGTCTCTTTATCAATAAGCTCAATTCCGGAAAACAACCAAATATTCCAGTCTATAATATTGTAGGTACAGGATGTGAGATGGATGATGGTGTGGGCGATGGAGCAGTGCTGGAGAAGAGTGCCAAATTGGATTGGGCCACTAATTTTATCATCAAAGGAAAATGCAGAAGTGCTATTGCTCCTTTGCATCTGGATCTGAGGGAGCCGCAGCTCTATCCAGAAGTTTATCAGAAGCTGAAAGAAGTGCTGGAAGAGTGAACTGTTCTTTTGGGAGTGATAATTATTATAATAAAAAAACAGAAGAATTTAAAAAGTAACTACCTTTTCTATACCAATCAGAACAGTTTGACTATTTGTTGAACCGCTTCTGAAAATTAATAAGGAGATTAAAAATGAAAGGAACAGTAAAATTTTTTAACGAGATGAAAGGATTTGGCTTTATTGCCGCTGAAGATGGAAAAGAAGTTTTTGTGCATCGATCCTCACTAGAAGAAGGTGTAACTCTAAATGAAAATGATGCAGTTACATTCGATATCGAGGATGGAGATCGAGGACCAAAAGCAGTTAATGTGAAGAAAGAATAAATACTCTTTTGCGATCAAATAAATTCACAAACCATTTCTTGTTTTTTTAAGTTTTTTTTCTTAAGATAATGTTAAAAATCGCTTCTGATAACCAATGCCTTTAAAAGCACAGCCCATTTTATCGAGTAAACATGTCATTTAAACAGCTTAATCTGATTGAACCGCTTCAAAGGGCGCTTACACAACAAGGATATACTACTCCAACGCCGATTCAATTGAAATCTATTCCTGATTTGTTAACTGGCAGGGATATTGTAGGTATAGCTCAGACCGGAACAGGCAAGACTGCTGCTTATGTGCTGCCTATCCTTCAGCGGATGACTGAGAAGTATCCCCGGATGCTGCGTACGCTAGTGCTTGCGCCGACACGAGAACTTGCTGCCCAAATTGGGGATAGTTTTGCTGCTTATGGTAAGTTTCTTAAATTTAAACATACAGTCATTTTTGGTGGTGTCAAACAAGGATCGCAGGTCAAAGCCCTTTCTAGTGGTGTAGATATTGTAGTGGCCACACCTGGACGGTTGCTTGATCTGATGAATCAGGGTAGAATTAGTCTAAAAAACATTGAGTTCTTTGTCTTAGATGAAGCTGACCGTATGCTGGATATGGGATTTATCCATGATATCAAAAAGATCATCGCCAGATTACCACCCAAGAGACAATCATTTTTTTTCTCTGCAACAATGCCCTCACAGGTCAGCCAGCTTGCTCATCAACTGTTGAAGAATCCTGTTAAGGTAGAAGTTGCTCCGCAAGCCACTACTGTTGAAAATGTTAAACAGTGTGTATTTTTTGTTGATTCAGCTGCTAAGGAACCGCTGCTTTTGGAGCTGCTGCTACAGAAGCATCTTACCCGGATTTTGGTCTTTACCCGCACTAAGCATCGTGCGAATAAAGTTGTATCCTATTTGATCCGCAATAAAGTTAATGCTGCGGCAATCCATGGCAACAAATCACAAGGTGCACGTACAAAAGCGCTTCAGGAATTTAAATCCGGCAAGATTAAAGTGTTAGTAGCTACAGATATTGCTGCACGGGGTATTGATATCAGTGATATCTCTCATGTGATCAACTTTGAGCTTCCTAATGAGCCTGAGACTTATGTCCACCGGATCGGCAGGACTGCCCGGGCAGGAGCAGGAGGGACAGCTTACTCTTTCTGTGCTGCCAACGAACGGGATTTTTTGCGGAGCATTGAGCGGTTGATCAAATTGAAGATTGAAGTCATGCCTCATGCTTATCATTCAGACCAGGCCCAGAAAGCTTCTGGTGCTGCTGCCCGTCCGCCGCCAAGGAACCAGAGGAGAGGGAGCCCGAGAACTTTCAGGCGAGGCAGATCTAATTCTAGACGGTGAAGAACAAATCTTTGTGGATCTGATTTTGCATTGGAAATCTAAACAAGGGTGATTTTCCAGCGAAGGATCATTTTAAACACTTAGAAAGTTTTGTTCATTAATCAAAATCAATTTTTTCATAGGCCTGCAGCAATCTTCTCCATGCTTCACAAAGTTCTTTCAGTTCATCTTGGATCTCGGGAAAAGAGCCTAAGTCCCTAAAATCACGTTCCATCTTGGCATAGGCCCTAAATTCACGATGGTTCTCTTGATCATCTTTGGCCATATCAAAATACATCGGTTCTGTCATATGACTGGCAGAGTCCGCAAAAGAGATAATCTTCGCGTCAATAGACTTTGGCATAACATCGCGGCATCTGTGCGCCCTGACACAATGCAAAACTTTATTCAGTTTATCTGTGGGATAATTATACCTCTTCAGAAATTCTTTTGCCCTTTCTTCACTTCTGATCGCATGATCAATCTCTGTAGGGACTGGATAATGCCCCATGTCATGTAACCAGACAGCTAAAAGGACCACTTCTTCATCTG
>JBDREV010000009.1:0-11724 GCA_043819375.1 Candidatus Woesearchaeota archaeon | reverse complement strand
ACAAGAACAAAGCTACTAGCTTAGGGTTGACCGTAACCGCCAATTCCTTCAATGATCTAATCACTGCTGACCAGATGAATTACAATTACGTGAATGGATTTTTGGATGTAGTTGATCAAGATAGAGATGGAATCAATGTCACTGTTGATAATTGCCCTTTGATCGCTAATGCAGACCAGAAAGATACTGATGGTGATGGTAAAGGAGATGTCTGTGATACTCCTGTGACCAACAATGTTCCAGTATTATCTCCAATCGGAAGTAAGACTGTTAAGGAAGGAAGTTTGCTTGAGTTCACTGTCTCTGCCACTGATGCAGACAATGATGCTTTAACTTTCACTGCTGAAAGCCTGCCTACTGGAGCAACTTTCTCCAACCAGAAATTTTCCTGGACACCTTCCTCAACCCAATCGGGGGATTATTCTGTTATTTTCAGAGTGACTGACGGCAAGGATACTGCTTCAGAAACTGTCAAAGTGACTGTAACAGAAGTTTCTGATGAAGAGTTGAAAGTGATCAATCTGGAAAATAAATTTAATGACTATGAAGATGATTTTGATGATCTAGAAAACGATTACGAAGATGCCAAAGACGATGATGACGAAGATGAGATGGACGACTTAGAGAAAGACCTGGATGACCTCTGGGATGACTTGGATGAGTTGGAAGATGACGTTAAAGACTTAAGACGTGACGTCAACAACAACCAGCTTGAGGACAGGCTTGATGATTTGAAGGATGACATCAAAGCTTTGAAAGGAGACATCAAAGATCTTTTGGATGAAAACACAGCTGATAACAGCGCTTCCGGCATTGTTTACAGTACACCCAGCACCTCTACTGTTTACAGCGTTCCTGGCACCTCTAGCTCCCAGACATCTGGCAGCAATGAGCCAGTGGAATTGAAGTACTTCAGTTTCCCTGCTGCTGAGCAGAATCCTGCTGAAGGCTGGAACTGGGAAGATTACCGCTGGTATGCCTGGATCGGCGCAGGAATCCTGGTGCTGTTGGTGGCAATTATTATGTTACTGAAGACGTTGTTTTTTTGAATTTTTTTTACTCTTTTTTTATAATTTAAAATGAAAGAATTATTAGATCAATCTGAACAAGTTCTAAAAAAGATAGAAAAAATTAGTAAATTTGGAAGCAAATATAGTGTCTATCCTTACCAAGAAGTTGGTTTAATTGTTAAAGATCTTCAAAGTATGATGGATTCCTTACCAGAAATTGAAACACCACAAACTCAGGAAGAACTAATTCAAAGCGAATTGAGAAGAAGATTAACTGGTGAATCAAATTTTCTTATCCAAGCACTGAGTCCAAAACATTATGATTTCAACACGGTAATTTCAACTTATGGAATCCCAATCGCAGACATCCAAGCATTAAGGCCTTGGTTGGAAGAGAACAAAAAAATAACTATAGAAGCAATTGAACGTCTATATCAAGTAAAAAATGTAGAAAGTTATGAATTAAGTTTGCCTTTGGATATTCCTAGCGTGAGAAGACAAGCAGAAGAATTCGCTGCAGTACATATCCAAAAATATCACAAAAGATTAGGAAAACTACTGCAAGATTTAACTCAAGCAGGTGGATTTTTAAGAGAAATCAATGCAGTTCCGACTACAAATGACCGGTCTTATTTTCATCCACTAACTAATACTCTAGCTATTGGAATTCCTGCCATTTGTTTTGCTACAGAGGATGGAAGTTTGCAGATTAGAGAAAGAGATTTGATTGCTTTGTATGGGCATGAAGGTATGGGTCATGCTTTGAATCAAGTGATTACTAAAACCAATGGACTGCCTTATTTTTTAACCAAAGATACTAGCCTAACTGCTGCAACCATGGAATCTGTTGCACAATTTTATCAAAATGTTATCTTTGAAGATTTAAAAAATTCTTCAGAAACTCAAAAAAAGTTAGGATTAGAACATAAATTTGATGAAGTTTATCAAGAAGCAAAAGACATTGCCCAATTACAAAAATATAAATTCAAGTTTTCTCAATACGCAATTACTGTGTTAGCGGATCAAGAAATTGGTCAGCCACAAGATCCTACAACTTTAAGAAAAAAAATAGAGTTATTGAATGAAGTTACATTTGATCCAACTTATCCTCTTCATTTTGTTGAACAACATAGGTATAGTTTTGATTCTCGGGGAAATTTAAATCCTGGTTTGGTTAGTGAATTAAGATATTGTGCTCAACCAATACAAAGGGCTTTAGAAGAATTTGCAAAACAAGGCATAACTTATGAAGAAGAAAGAAGTAAAATAGATATGGCCTTGCTTAAAGGATTTTGGACTCCGATCGGTTTTGTGGACAATGCTAGATTAAAAGCAAAGCAAAAATAAGATTAAAGAATCTCTTCAATCGGCTTCTTACCTTTGATCTTTTTCACTTCTTTAGCCTGCGCCGCCAGATCTAATCCTAACTCCTTCAGTTCTTGGATGTGCATCTGCATCAGCTGCTCCACAATCTGTATAATTCTGAGCATCTCTTCTCTTTCTTTAGTCAAGGTAGCTAACGCCCCTTTATGGAAACCAATCCTTTCATCTTTAGAAACTTCTGTTTGTTTAGCCATGAGCATCACCAACATAGTTGATTCATACTTTGTTTTTAAATTTGTTGGTTAAATTTATATATCGCAGTATATTCATTTTAATTATGAAAAAAAAGAGGTCAAACTTCCAGAAAAGCTGGAATATCTTGATGAACAACAAGATACTCTTTGCTCCCAATCTGTTGATTCTAGCCGTCAATTTTTTGCTGTTCGGGTTACTGTTATATCTCACCGGCACAGCCCAGGCCTTGATTGAAAATAATTCTCCTTTATTAATCGCCTCTTTCTTTTCTTTTCACTTCTTGATCTATTTTCTTGTCTATCTGCTCCTGATCTCCTGGATTGACAACTTTTTCTTAGCTGCTAAATACGGGATGATCAAAGAAGTTTTGCTGAAAGGAAAGACCAACCTACATTCCGGATTCTCTTTCGGGATAAGATACTACTTTCAGGTCTTACATATCAATATTATCACCTATGCCATCATCTTTGTGCCTCTGCTGTTGGCTTTCTACTTGCTGTTCTATCTCTTACCTCTCAGCAGTTTAGCTGCCTTCTCTTTATTTCTCCCTGTCCTGATCATTTATTTAGCTTACATCACCCTTCGTCTGCTTTTTATCTACCCAGTAATGGCGTTCCACCATCAAGGGGCTTACCATTCTTTGAAAGAAGATTTTCACTATGTCAAAACTCATCTTCACCACTCTTTCCTGACCTGGTTAGTTGTAGTGCTGATTCTGGCTATTACTGCAGTCTTAAAGCAGAATCTTCTTCTGATGAGCAATCTGTTATATCAGCAGATTTTTTATCTGGGATTATTAGGTACATTACTCATTTTTCTTATAGAAATATTGGTCTCTGTCTGGGAACATATCTATCTCTTTAGGGCATATTTAAGCAAGAAATAATCATTTTCTGATCTTGCTGCTTTTGTATTTGTCAACCTGATAAGCTGTCATTCTGCGGATTTCTGGATAAAATCCTCTCTGAGCTAGTTTTTCTTTTAATTCTTCTTCACTGATCTGATGATCATAACCTAAGCAGATCATTGCCGGTTTCTTCTCTAAAATTACTCTGAATGAATCTTCTTTGTTTCCTAAGACTGCTTCATCGACTAAGAGGATATTTTTGACCATCTCCAATCTCTCTTGTTCAGAAAACAACACTATCTTTCCAGCTTTCTCGGTGTTTTTATCCCTGGCCACTACCACAATCAGATAATCTCCCAACTTCTTGGCCTGTTTGAAGTAATTAAGATGTCCTAGATGCAGAATATCAAAAGTTCCGAAACACATCACCTTTCTCATTTTTCTACCAACTTGGCTTTCTTAATGATCATCCTGGCAGTGTTTTTATTTTCTTCTGATATCTCAAAGTCTTCAATCACCAGTTTCTTCTTGAACAGCGGACAATCTAAGACCAAACTTTCAAATTCTCCACCTTCTCCAGCACAATTTATTCCCAAATTCTTATTTAATTCTTTCAATTGATCAATCTCTTTTTTGGTGATTGTTTTGTTCAACCAGCTTTTATCCAAACCCTCAGCTGCTATTCCGGTTAGAATCAATTCAAACTTATTCTCAATCAATTCTTCCATCAATTCTGCTTGTTCTTTATGCCAAAGTGGAGAAACATATTCCAATCCTAATTTTTGACAAATTTTTTGAATTCTTGAACTTTGGTATTCAGAAAACAAAGCCCCAGTAATAATCCCCGCAAATTCAAATTGTTCTTGTGCTTTTTTAATTGCTTTTTCTAAATCTTCTAACTCTTTCTCTTTCTCCCCTTTAGTTTCACCAAAAACAATTGGTAAGCCCATTGCTTCTGCTTGTAATACAGCCAATTCAATCGCTGGAGTATGAAACATATAAGAATAAAGATTTTCAGACTGTATTGTGATCAGGCAGCTAATCTTATGGCTTTGTTTTTTAGCCAAGTAGATTGCATAAGTTGAATCCTTTCCTCCAGTGAATAAAGCAGCTAATTTCATTTGAATCATTTAGCAAGTTAGTTTTATAAATTTAATTGAAATAAAGAATTAGATGCAAGAACTTTGGTCAAAAGAAGATAGACTGATCACTGAGGAAGAATGGATCAAAACAATCAGCAATCTGAAAAAAAAGGACACAATCAAAAACTTATCTGAAGCAAAAAAACAATTAAAAGACATACTAACTGATTCAGTCAAAAAAAGAGTCCCTCAAGATAAAAAAATAGGCGTATTCTTCTCAGGGGGAGTTGATTCCAGTTTCATCGCTGCAGTTTGTAAGGAGTTAAGTGCAGACTTTACTTGTTACACGGTCGGATTTCAGGAAGGAACCAAAGAACCGGAAGATATTCTGGAAGCGAAGAAAGTGGCCCAAAAGTTAGGATTTAAATTAAAATACAAACTTTTCAACCTGAAGGAAACAGAGACCATCATCAAGAAGACTATAAAAACATTAAAACCAGTGCATAAAACTGATGTGGTCAATATTGGTGTTGGTGCAGTGATCCTAGCCGCAGCAGAATTGGCCAGAAAGGATAAGATCAATCATCTTTTAGGTGGATTAGGAAGCGAAGAGATCTTTGCCGGCTACCAGCGTCATCAGGTCAAAGACATCAACCAAGAGTGCTGGAGAGGATTAAAGGCAATGTGGTCCAGAGATTTGGTAAGGGATTTCACCCTGTCCCAATCCTTGAACATTACTATCAACACACCTTTCCTGGATGAGGAGCTGATTGCTTACGCAATGACACTTCCAGGACATTGGAAAATAAACCCAGAAGGAAATAAAATGATCTTAAGGGAAATCGCTGAAGAATTTCTAGGAACCTTTGCCTGGAGAAAAAAGAAGGCTGCCCAATACGGCAGCTGTTTTGATAAAGCTATCAGCAAGTTAGCTAAACAGCAAGGTTTTAAATTCAAGAAAGATTATCTGGATAGTCTATAAAATGATCAAGAAGAGTTGGAGAATTATCCGCGGAATTAGAAATTATTTTAAAAAGTCTGTGAAGAAGAGAATTATCGGTGAAGGATTGTTTGCTGGTTTTTTAACCGGAATCACCATCCGTACAGGCTATGAATTAGATCGGGGAGGTTTTTTTCTTAAGCTTGCCGATCTTTTCTGTCAAAAAACACATGGCTTTGAAAATCATCTTGATTGCACCTCTTTTATTTCCATCCTTTCAATCTTGATTGTGGTCTTGACTGTTCTCTTTTTATGGATAGAGATAAGAAAATTAAAAGATAGAAGAATTTTGGGCCTGAAGTTTAAAGGCTGGCTGATTGGAATCTTAATCTACTTATTAAGTTTTTCTGCAGCCTTATTTTTAATGCTCCAGATCTGAAAGAATCATTTTAGATGAATCTCGACAATATCATCATCTTCTAGTTGGTGTTCTGGTCCAGCTTTCATCCCAGCATGCTTAGCTGATCTGCCCCATACTTTAGCATAGCTGAATTTCTGGATGAAATCTTTATGTACATAGGCAGCCATATCTTTGATCGAAGAACCCATCCTTAAAGTGATTGGTTCTTTCATAGATGGTTTTTTTCCGGGCTCTTTGGTGTACACTTTGATTAACCCTAATTTCTTCCAAATTCTTTCTTTAAGCAATTCTAGATTCTTCTCTGCTTCCACAGAGATTGGAACGATTTCAAAATTACCTTTCTTTAGGATCTTCCTTCCCTGATCTTGTTTGTTGAGGATGATTAGGGCAGGTAAGTAAGCCAGCTTTTCATTGAGGATCCCAAAAAAATCTTCCAAACCTACTGGCTCAAAGATTTCAATTATTGCACTAGCAATATTATGGTCCCGGAGTATTTTTTTCACATCGTCCATGCCAGCTTGGATCAATCTTTCTCCGATGAAAGTAAGTCCTCCTGTAGCTTCTCTCCTGATTCTGATGGATGGTTTTGGCTTGTTGAGGATGATGTGGCTGTCAGCAAATTCTTTTAATATTGTTTCTACCTGGTCCAGGTTCTCTACTACCAACAATACTAGGTCAGCATTTCTGATTATTGAGAAATAAGTTGCCTGTTTCAAGGCAGCATCCTCGTTTAAGGGGGGAAGATCCACTAGTTGCAATTTGACTGTCTGATAATCCAAAGTTCCTAAGTTGGGTTTGGTGGTTGTGTGGGGATAAGGGGCAATTTCATATGTTGAATTAGCTAGTTTATTTAACAAAGAAGTCTTTCCTGTATTTGGGGGTCCAACCAACACAATCTGGGCTGCTCCTTCTTTCTTTACTGCCAAGGAATATCCTTTCTTTTTAGTCTCTCTTTCTTTGAGTAATTTCTCTTTGAGTTTAGAGATCTTGGTTTTGATCTCTGCTCTTAGAGTTTCCCCTCCTTTGTGCGATGGAGCAAGAGATAACATTATTTCTAAACATTTAAGCTTCTCTATGTTGGTTGAAACTTTTTGATATTCACGTTCTGCAATAGCATACTCTGGTGTGACATTAGTCGGCATTTGTTAAGATAAACACTTTCAATTTTTTAATCTTTTGCAAAATCCCCTTTAGTAATTTTTATAAACCCCCTAAAAACCATCTAAGTTATGTGGGAATTCATCATCCGGATTGAATCTTATTTTTATAATTTGATTCTAGCTGCAGTAATCTTGTTGGCTGGATTAACTTTGGGTCTGATTCTGCGGAGAGTGCTGTTAAAGGTTCTTCACCAGTTTGAGCTGGACATTTTTGTCAAGAAATTAGGAAAGAATTATTCCCTAGAAAAAAGAATCAGTGATCTGGCCGCGTATTTGATCTATCTCTTGAGTATCTACTTATTTTTACGGCAATTAGGGATTACTTCAGCGATCTTCTTAGTCTTTTTTGTGTTAATCGCTTTGATATTAATGATAATCATATTTTTCGGTCTGAGAGATTTTTTCCCTAATCTTCTATCCGGACTGAAAGTCCGTTATCGCGGTCTGGGCAAAATAGGCAAGAAGATTAAGTATGGGGACATTGAAGGCAGAATTAAAAAAAGGGGTTGGCTGGAGATTGAGATTGAAACTGAGAAAGGAGAAAATATCCATATCTCTACTTCTTTATTCTTAAAATCAAAGAAATAACTTAGTGAGTAAGCCTTTCTAACATTGAGACAATATCCCAGATTAAAGTGCGGTCATAAGAAGGGATTTCAGAAGCATCCAGTTCTTCCAGCTCTCTTAGGACCTTATCAATAGTCAGGTCTGCTCCTTCCTTTAATATGTCAATAATTTCTCCAGCTTTGTCTTTGACTCTCTTGATAGTCATCGGATCTTCTTTCAGATATTCCAACGCTTCAATGATCTTATTGACTTTTTCCTCTTTCATTTTTAATATTTGCCAGAACTTTTTCTTGGATCTCTTCTGTTTTTTTCTTTAAGGCTTCTTCCTGTCTTTCAAAGCTTTTCAGCCTTAATTTAGTTACTTCTGCCCTTTCCTGAAGATCCTTGGTTAGGTTTTCTTTATCAGCTGAAACCATAATATTCCCTAAGATTTTATACGCTTGTGGAGAACTTACTAATTCTTTCAGAGCAGATTCTAGTTCTGCAGATTGTCTCTGCAGCTGCTGTTTTTGGAGAAGAATATTTTGCATGTTTTGCTGTAGAAGATGTAACTGGCTGATTTCTGCTTCGGCCATTTTTAACCCCTCTAGCGGGCCTTCACCTTTGTGACTACTTTTCTGTCTTTGTATAAGACTCTAGAACCACAGTAAGGACATCTGACTTTTGTTCTGGCGTACTCTTCACGGTCAACCTTTTTTCCACAACTGAAACATTTATAATACATTTTTTAAACACCAAATCTTCCTGGTGTATTACCTCACATGTCTTAAGGGGAGTAAGCTTTACCAGCAAATTTAGCATCACATTTTCTGCATTCCCAGATACCCACAGCTAGTCTCTTGACTGCGGTCTTATTGCAGTAAGGACATTTATGTTTAGCTCTTTGCATCTGCTCAATCTGAGCAAACTTCTTTTTCAAGCTTCTTCCGTATCTTGCACCAAATCGTTTGGCTGGCATAATCAAAAATCCTCCGGAACCTTTCCGTGTTTTAATCTATTTTGTGGTGTGTTTTTTAAATCTTCTGGTAATTTTGAGCGTGAGAGTGGGGCTGCCCGGATTCGAACCGGGGTCCAATGGTCCCAAACCATTAATGATAGATTGCTCCTAATTTTTAATTAGTCCAAGCTACACTACAGCCCCAACAACAATTCTTGAAGAAGGGTTATTTAAAAGGTTTTTGCTCAAATGATCAAATCCCTGCTTCTGTGGATCTTCGGCAAGAAATTAAGAATCTCTCCATTTTTATACTTTGCGCAGCTGATGATATCTTCATTAAACTTCAACAAGATGAACCTATTTTCTTCACCTACATCTTTGGTTAAATTCTCCCCTACAAAATATTTTCTGATTTCTTCTTCATTCAATTTTAATGTATTTCTCTTTGCTTTACTTCCGATCAGCCAGGCTCCTTCCATACTCAATCTTAATTCTTTGTTTTTCAGCTCTCCAAAATAAAGCCCATACCGATCTACTCTTAAGTTTTGAAGAGGGATTTTTTCTATGTCTCTGTTAACTATAAACAGTTTCCCGTTTTCACCGAGCAGGAAGGCGTAATCTAATTTGTCAGTATAGCCAAACTGCCTTTCCAACAGCTCTTTGATCTCTTTGATCTCTCTAGTGTTCAAAATATTCAATTTTTGCATTTTCTAATCTTAAAACTAGTACATTTAAAGATTTGTTGCGTAAATTTTAAATATACAGTATATTATGAATATACTTTATGCCCAATGGTCATTTTTCAAAAGTACTCCATTTTAATGGAATGGGTGACAATACATGTTACTTTATTGAAGATTCAGTGGTTAATTATCTGGCCAAAAGATACAGCTCAGAACAGCTTGAAGATCAATATTCTTTAGTGGATAAGATCCAGATGGATGAAGCTTTAGAGATTATCACTGATTCTACTGGAAATCATCATGTGCATCAAGTTTATTTAAGAGGTGTTAGGGAGGAATAAAATGGAAAAGAAAGAAATAGAAGGAAAAGATTTTTTGTTGATTCAAAATGGCAACGAAACTTATTTTGTGGATAGCTTAGTAGTAGAGTATATTCAAGCGAGAAGCAATCTTGGACCAATACAAGATGAAAACGTAGAGGATTTGCTGAATGAGGTGCACGAAGCAGATTACTTATCTCTAAATGTTGAAGATAATGGGGAGTATAAATTTATCAGAGTTAATCTAAACGCTTCTCCGTTAGAAGAAAGTGTCCAGCGACATCTGCATGACAGTTATCAGATGTTACAACCAAAAGGAGATTACCAGCGAAGAGACCCATTCAGAGCAGATTTGACCATTGACACCCCAAATGGAACCTATACTCTTGATGATTTGGAAGATCTAGAGATTCATAATTTTCCAAGAGTAAACAAATTAGAAGAGTGATTCAACCAATTCCCCAAACGGGGTTTATCTTTCTTTTTATTTCTGCAATCTCTTTCATCACTTTTACTTCACTTTCAGAAAGGTATTGTTTCAGCCCTTTCAGCTTTTTGAAGTCATTTTCCGGAATATCCGAGTAATAATACTCTCCCTCCCTGACCTGTCTTCCTACAGTCACTCCATCCATAGAGATGGCCAGCTGTTTACCTTGCTCAGCTTTAGTGATGTTATCTCCCTCACTCTCTAAACTTTTGACTTGGGTGATCTTCTTGCCAGTCTTATCCATCACCGGATCGCCTGTCTTAATCATGCCAATCTCTATTTCCGCTCCGACAATGGCTGGACTGCTCTGTCTGAACATATAACCTTTCATCACAAAGAACTTACACGGTCTGACCAGTTTATTCAACTCTTTCATCTCAATTTCTTTTTTCAGCTCGGTCACATGTTTGGAGTAGGAATCAATAATTTGGTAGATCACTTCATGGATCAAAACTTTCACTTCTTTTCCTTTAAGGAACTCTTGGGCATCAGGAATCACTTCCACATTGAATCCAAGAATGATCTTGCTGAACGCGTCTTCTCCTGATTCCGCTTTGGAGATATCTTTTTTAGTGATATTGCCGATGGAAGCAGAACGCACACTGATTCCTTTTTCTTTTAACATTAATAGTAATGCTTCCAGACTGCCGAGACTGTCTGCTTTTACTATGATCCCATCCTTATCTGTCTCGATCAGCACTTCTTCAATCTCCTGTTGTAATTCTGCCTTGACTTTCTCCAGATCTTCTGGAGCGCAGCTTCTGATGGGCATGCCTGCTACCACTTCATCTAGATTGGGGGCGGAGATCTTCACTCCGGCAGCTGCAAAAACTTCCCTGACCTGCTTGAATTTAGCTTTCTTTTCCCGCATCTCTGTCAATGGTGCAGGCTCCATCAAGGATCTGACCTTAGTTACGATGGCGCCACCAATCCCGCCAATCACCAGAATATCATTGACTTTTATTCCACCATCATAGATGATCACATCTAAAGTTGTTCCTAATCCTTTTTCTTCTTTCACTTCCAACACTGTACCCTTGGCTGGACCATCCACTTCACATTCTAAGCATTGTTCCAAATATTTCTGGGCTAACCCTGTCAAGACCATCAGCAATTCCGGAATACCTTGTCCAGTCAAGGCTGAAACCGGCACAATGGCGATCTGTTTAGTATAATCACTAACCCGATCAAACCTTTCTGACTGCAAGCCGAATTCATGTAACCTCCCTACTAACTCATAGATTTTTTTTTCAAATTCACCAATTGCATAAGGCGAAAGAGAATTGATGTTAGAAATCATTCCTTTCTGCTGATCATACTCCCATCCTGGGACCAGATCTACTTTATTGGCAGCAACAATAAATGGGACTTTATCATTCTTAAGGATCTCTAAGGCTTCGATAGTCTGAGGCTTGAAACCTTCATTGATATCCACCACTAAGACAGCAATATCTGCCAGGCTCCCCCCTCTTTTTCTTAAGTTGGTGAAGGCTGCATGTCCGGGAGTATCAATGACTAGCAATCCAGGAATGGTAAGATCAAGCTTAAGTGTTTCCAGCAGCTTTCCGCAGATTTTCTTGATCGCTTCCAGCGGAATGATAGAAGCCCCGATAATCTGGGTGATCTTTCCTGCTTCTCCGGAAACCACGGTCGTGCCCCTAATCCGGTCTAGGATACTGGTTTTGCCATGGT
>JBDREV010000008.1:0-2375 GCA_043819375.1 Candidatus Woesearchaeota archaeon | reverse complement strand
GAACCACCGACAATCTTGAGAGCAGAACTTTTTTTCATCAGATCTTCTAAGTTATCTTTAAGCATCTTTTCATTATAACTGATATTGTTGAGCATCTTAACCACTCTTTCTTTCTTCTTGAGGATGGAATCAATCTTGCGGGGAAGGTCTTTCATCTCGGAAGAACGCACCTTTATCTTTGAAGCGTCTTCCTTCAATCTGTCCAGCACACCTTTCTTAGTCTTCTCCAGCTGTTCCTGGAACTTGTTATTCTTTTGTAGAAGATCCTGGACAATCTTCTTTTCATTTTCCAATTTTTTCTTGATCTGGAGATATTTCTTTTCCAGAAGGACAAATTTTTGTCTTGATTTCTTGTCCAGCTTGTTTTCCTTGTCTTTAAGGCGTGCTACTTTCTTGACATTGATCTGTTTGTTGATCTCAGCTAATTTTTTAGCCAGCAGCAGATCAGTCTTTTTGATCAGCTCTAATTCATTTTTCTGGATATCCATCACTTGCTGTTCAATCTGAGTTTCAGTATATAATAGATTATAGACTGCTTTATTATTGGTCTGTCCTTTGAGCAGCTGTTTGTTGAGATCAGTGATCTGTTTGATGAACTTCTTTTTTGATTCGATGATCTCTTGATCAAGCTTCTCCTTGTCTTTCTCAATTTTCTTGAGCTGGTTGAAGTCCTTACTGAAGGAAGAGACTTTGTCTTTAAGGTTTGATTCGATATCTTTAAAGAGCTTCCTTAGTGATCCTACCTCTGATTCCAGCTTGTTGAAATAAGCGGCCAGACTTTCACTCTTGCGGTCAAAGATCTCTTTCTCTTCTTTGAGGTTGCTTTTGATCTGGTTAACCTGAGTTTCACTCATCTTTCTTTTGACCAGGAAAGGAGTGGTGAACTTATATTCGATATTGATCATTCCTTCTTCTTCCAGAAATCCGGCCCATTCAGTGATGGTAGAAACAGGAACACCAATCTTTTTGGCAGCCTGTCTGACAGAGATCTTCTCCTCTTCATTGATCAGGTTGATCAGCCTATCTACCTCTGTTTGGATCGTCTTGAACATTTTTCACCCAATACTCTGATTAAACTGTTTTAGTTTAAAAAAGCTTTCGTTTTAACCAACAATATAATCTACTTGGTAGAGGTGTTTGTGATTATTATCAATTTTAAACCAAGCTGGAGTTCCTAAGATATGATTTCCCTCGTTTTTCTTATCTTCAAAGTAAAGATGATCAACAATAGACTTATCTTGGGTTGGGACACCTTTGCTGGAAAATTCAGCCAGGTCCACCAGGCTTTCGATACCTTGGGCAGAGCCAGTCTTGACATTTCCTTCTAATCTTTGGAGATAGTTGGGAGCATCACCATCATTGATATAATATCCTTCGTAAGTATGGTTGAGCAGATTGGTCACATCTGTGCCGGAAACAAACGTTGTGAAGGGAGAAGGTCGGATCTTGTTTTCAACCAAGCCGTTGGTTTCGATGATATAGATCGGATCACCAAATCCTTCAATCTCAACGTAAGAGGTGAGCTGCTCCGGTTTGCTCCAACTGGCCACCCCTTGAAAGTCTTGAATCTGGAGAGTAAGATCCAGATCAATCCTGATCTTCCAGGGATCATCTTGAGAGACAGTGATGTCATTGATTACAAAAGTTATGTTAATACCGATCTCTGCTGCTTGTTCTTGAATTTCTGTAGTCCAATTGGTAAACGTGTTATTGATCAGTAATGTTGAGACATTGCCATTCAGGGTGCCTTCTAAGAAAAGTTCATCAAAGGCAGAATCAACATCATCAATGTATTCACCTTTAGTGAGAGTATATTCATACATACTCACAAAAGATCTGAAGCCGGAGATGTAAGCAGCTCTTTGAATATCTTCTTCTACATCAACAATAAAGTTATCCATAGAATTGACTTTGGTCTCGATGGCAAAGCTTTTCTCTCTCATCTCGTAGGTGTTGAGTACAGAAGCAGAGACAATCAGCAAAGTCAGGAACGTCAGGGCTACAAAAGTAAAGAATACACCTTTCTTTCCTAATGCCATACTCTCACCTCCATCGCTGCCGGGCCCCAAAGAGTGGGCACATCATCCATCTCACTAGATTCCACTACAATATCTTCTGCGGAGATGAACTCTCCTAATGTCTGGTTGAGCCGATCCAAGGCATCACTTTCTGCTTCTTCTTGGGTAGAAAATACTACTCCGTAACCTACTGCTGCAGGAAGATAAAAACTATACTCCACTGAAGTTTCCGGAAGCAGATCATTTCGATTTCTATCACTGGCCCGGATGTAATTATTGGTCATGGGAGAATCATCAAGCACTGTGTTGGGGATATAGACCGTAGTGGGCACGCTTCTTGATGAAGGAGAGGAAAAA
>JBDREV010000007.1:0-9055 GCA_043819375.1 Candidatus Woesearchaeota archaeon | reverse complement strand
TGGTAGTCTTAGCTGCAATCGCTGCTCTGGCTTATTTTGGAGTATTGACGCCTGATCGATTCCTGCCGGAGAAGTGTACAATGCCTTCAGGAATTGCCTGCCTAGACTTTAAGTATGAATCAGGAACAGGAATGCAATTAGTCCTTTCGAACGGAGCTGGTTTTGATATGACTGGAATAAGTGTAGCAGTCAATGGAACTGGTTGCGAAGGAAGTGATAACAGCACCACAAGTTTGTCCAATGGTCAGACAGCAACATATACTGTCTCTTGTACACCTAGTGCAGGTAAGTTTAAAGGAAATGTAGACTTCGCTTACACCAACCAGGGAACAGGAATGACCCACACTAAACGTGGAGAAGTTATCGTAAAGATAGACTAAGCCCTTTTTCTTTATTTTTTTTAATTTATAATCTGAGAGGATGATTCTAAAATGAAACAAGATTGTACTGGATGTAAAGCTCTTTGCTGCCGCTATATCACAGTTCAGCTGGACAAGCCTAAAAGCAAGAGGGATTGGGATAGACTGTTCTGGTACCTCAACCATAAAGACATCTTTATCTATATCGATCATGAAAATGACTGGATGATGGAGTTCAAGACTGACTGCAAGAAGCTCCTACCAGATAATAGCTGCGGAGATTATGTTAATCGGCCCACAGTTTGTAGAGGACACAACCCCTTCGATTGTGAGCATAACCAAGGTGATTCTCCTTACAAAAAGCTGTTCTGTACTGTTGAAGAGCTGAAAATATACTTAGAAGAAAAAAGAATAAATTATCAATATACCAGACCCTAAAACGAAGCATTTAAGTATTAATAAAAAATTCTTTTCACTATGCCAATCGAAATTTGTACCATCGGAGGTTATTCCGAGACAGGTAAGAATTGTACCGCGATCAAAGTAGATGATGAAGTAGTAATCCTGGATATCGGGCTGCATATGGAGAATTATATCCGTTATACTGAAGATGAAGATATCAAAGCCATGTCCTATGAAGAACTGCGCAGTGTCAACGCAGTCCCCAATCTTCTCCTAATCGAAGACTGGAAAAATAAAGTCATTGGTATCATTCCTTCCCATGGTC
Organism: Candidatus Woesearchaeota archaeon; assembly: GCA_043819375.1. GTDB lineage: Archaea > Nanobdellota > Nanobdellia > Woesearchaeales > GW2011-AR9 > JBDREV01. The sequence goes on along the minus strand of JBDREV010000007.1, from coordinate 7,969 downwards.
ATTTGGATCATGTCGGAGCAATACCGTTTTCAGCGCAAATCTTTCCTAAAGCACCAATAATCTGCACACCTTACACTGCTGAAGTGCTTAAAAGCATTCTCCGTGATGAACATATTAACATTCCCAACCAAATCGTTGACTTGAACTTAAATTCAAGATATACCCTCTCCAACAAGATTACTATTGAATTGATCAATGTCACCCATTCTATCCCTCATGCAAGTATGATCGCAGTCCATACACCTTACGGAGTCCTGCTCTATGCTAATGATTACAAGTTTGATCTCCAGCCCACTTTAGGGAAAAAACCTAACTTTGAGCGCCTACAAGAACTTGGCAATCAAAATGTACTAGCACTCTTCTGTGAATCAATCTACGCCAATGAACACAAGAAGATGCCTTCTGAAGCTGTAGCCAAACAGATGCTCAAAGATGTGCTGCTGGGAGTGAACTTCCAGGATCATGGCCTGATTGTCACTACGTTCTCTTCCCACTTAGCCCGACTTAAAAGTATCATTGAGATGGGCAAGCAGCTCAACCGCAGGATTGTATTTCTTGGACGTTCCTTAGCTAAATATGTTGAAGCCGGAGAAAGAATTGATCTGGTTAATTTCAAGAAAGATGTCAAGATCATCAAACATAAAGATAAGCTTGAAGCCTTCCTGAAAAAAGCTTCTAAAAACAAAAGCAGCTATATGTTAGTGGTCACTGGCCACCAAGGAGAACCAAGAGCAATCTTACCTCGAATGGTAAGAAAAGAATTGCCATTTGACTTTTCTGCTGGTGATGTTGTAGTCTTCAGCTGTTCAGTTATTCCTGTACCCCTTAATCAGGAAAACAGACAGGAATTGGAAAACCAGCTCAAGGCTAAAGGTATCAGAATTTTTAAGGATATCCATGTCAGCGGGCATGCTGCCAGAGAAGATCATCGCGATCTGATCAATATGGTCAAACCCAGACACATCATCCCCTCTCACGCAGGACATGATAAAGCCCACTTCTTGGCAGAATTAGCTATGGAGATGGGTTATGAAATGAACAAGAATGTTCACTTGATGGAAGACGGAAAAAGGCTTATTTTAACGTAACTACTTTACAACCATAAAAAATATAAAGCAAGACTTTCTCAATCAACTAGGTGGTCAATTATGAAACTGGTGCTCGCTGAGCCTAAATATTTTAAAGATAGTATCTCGATAATTTCAGACCTAGTCACTGAAGCAAAATTCAAAGTGAACCAGGACGGATTAGAGATGATTGCAATGGATCCGGCTAATGTTTCCATGGTCATCTTCAAGCTATTGAGTAGTTGCTTCACCCAGTTCAAGATTGAAGAACCCGAAGAGCTCGGTATAAACTTGAATAATCTCAAACAAGTCTTAAGAAGATTGAAGAGTGATGATATTCTTACTTTAGAGACAGAAGAGAACAAATTGACTATCCAGCTGAAAGGTAATGCTACTCGCTCATTTTCTATTCCCCTGATTGAGTTAGAAGACAGAGAACAGAGGATTCCAGAACTGTCCTTTCCGATTATGATTGAGACCAGTGCTAGTGTCTTGACTGAATCGATTGAAGACGTAAGTGTGGTTGCTGAATCCGTAACTTTTCTGGCAGAGAGTAAGCAGTTCATTATTAAAGCGGAAGGCGATCTTTCCAAGGCCATGATTGAGATCAATCCAGGAGAAGAAACGATCATCAAGACTGATTCCATCGACAAGTTCAAGGCAAAATACAGCTTGGAATATCTCAAAAAGATGATTTCCGGAGCCAAGATTACAGATCGAGTCTCATTCCAGTTCAACAATGATTATCCACTTAAGTTAGAGTATAAAATCATCGACAAACTCATGCTCAGCTTTATTCTTGCTCCTCGAGTGGATAATGACTAAGTAATGCTGATTTTTTAATTTTAGCTTTATTTTAAGGCCAAATCAAAATGTTTATAAATAACAGTATAGCATAATGTATACTGATATACTGTCAATCTCAGTAAAGAAGGTGGTTTATGTCTGCAACATTCATTCAGGATTTTGGAATCCTTTTCCTATTCATCGTCTTTTTCTCCTTTGCAGTCAAACTTATCAAACAGCCCATCATCGTCGGTTATGTTCTCTCTGGTTTATTTTTCTCATTTATAATCAGCGATCCTTCCCGCTCAGAACAGATCATCATCCTGTCTGAATTAGGAATTACTTTCCTTCTCTTCTTGATGGGTTTAGAATTTGATCTGAAAAGCTTGAAGTACCTAGGAAAAGATATAGTCTTGGCAACTATCTGGCAGTCAGCAATTCTCTTTGCAGTGGCTTTTGGTCTAGGCCTGGCCTTTGGTTTAGGTACTATGGCCAGCGTCTATATCGGCATCCTGTTCATGTTCTCCAGTACATTACTCGCGGCAAAGTGGGTGGATGATAAAAAAGAGACTGAAACATTACACGGCAAGATCATCTTCAGCACTTTGATTATTCAAGATATTCTGGCGATTGTAGCGCTCAGCTTCCTCAGTGTGGCCCAAGAAAGCTCTCTAATCAAAATTATCATCGCCCCAATAACTGGCCTGGCCTTACTGGGAATGGTATTTTTCTTCTCTAAGAACATCCTCAACAGATTATTAAAAGTAGCTGTGAGATTTCCTGAATTATTGTTCATCTTCAGTTTAGGTGTCTGTTTCTTGTTTGTTGAAATTGCTCCGTTAATGGGCTATTCAGCTGCAATCGGAGCTTTCCTGGCTGGAATAACTTTGGCCAACACACTTTATAAAAATGATATCTATGTCAGATTAAAACCGCTGATCATCTTTTTTAACATGCTTTTCTTTGTAGGACTTGGCTTTCAGATGAACGTTCCCCTAGATTTGAAGTTCATCTTGTTGATTGCTATTCTCTGCGTATTAAGTCTGACTCTTAAACCCATAGTGATCTATCTCACCCTCAAAAAAAGAGGATACGATTTGAAAACTTCTTTCATCTCCGGCCTAACGTTAGCACAAGAAAGTGAGTTTGGAGTGATTATTATCGCTGCAGGGATCAGCAATGGACTCATTGGCAAAGAAGCGGCAGCTTTGGCGATCATCTCTGTGATCGTAACGATGGTCCTTTCTTCTTATCTGATCAAATATGACAAGAAAATCTTTAATTATTTCGAGCCGAAAATGAGGAAAATTGATCTGCTGTTCAAAGAGAGGAGCAATCCCTTTCAGCAAGATGATAAAAATAGCATTGATTATAACATCATCTTTTTTGGATATTACAACCTGGGAAAAGAGATCTTTGCCAAACTTTCCGGAATGGGAAAGAGAATCTTGGTCGTTGAGAATGATCCAGCTAATATCAAGATGCTCAAAAATGAAGGCATTGACTATATTTACAATTCTATCTCCAACCCTGCTTTCTTTGAAAGGATCAGCTTTGAGAAAGCAGAACTGGTTGTCTCCAGCCTGATCGATCTTGAAGAAAACAAGCTGATCATCAGGCAGGCCAAGAAAAGCAACAGCAGTTCCACAGTCATCGTCACTGCCAAAAACCTGAGGGATTCTTTGGAATTATATGAGTACGAAGCCGATTATGTGATCTATCCTTTTTATCTAAATGAACAGCAAGTCTCTGTACTGGTAGAAGATTACACAACAGATATCAACAAAGTGATCAACAAGAAGATCAGAGATATCACCAAACTTAATGAGATGCATAACCGCAGGGCTGCTGCCACTGAAAATTATACTTTCCTGGACATCGATTCTTTCTTTGCCCACATCTCCAGAAGAAGGGCACACCGCAGAGCAGCGGCTAAAGAGAAACTGCTTAATCCTTTTCCACTTTTTGAATCTGTGACGCAGACTAAGACCGCAGAGAACAACATTCAAAAAAAAGTGGATCGACCACAACTGTGATCAAAAACTTAACTAGCGATAAACATAAACTCAACAGAATCTTCTTCCAGACCTAAGCGTTCTAGAAAAAAATAATTAGAAAGAACCAGATCATTCATCAGTTTTTGGTAATTCATTCGCCTTTCTCTTCAGTATGGCTAGGGATAGCACTCTTAGAAATGATCAGGATATCTCCTACAGCCCTCACTAATTGATGTGGTACAATAACTCCCTTAGCACTGCCCAATACTTTGCTCAAGAATGAATTCTTGGTGGCTTTGATCTTCCATCCAAAGACTTTATTCATGGTCAGGATGCTGTCCTCAATATCACCAAAGTAATCACCAGCATCAGTAAATACCTTCATCTCATAAGTTTCGGAAAGTTTTTTCATTTTTAACATAATAAACACCTCAAACGTTTTGATTATAATTCTGATTTTAAACAATCTATGTTTAAATACTTTTCTGTTCCCTAATTTATGCTTAAGAGAATAGTTTCTCAAGAGTGATAAAAGACGAAAGATTTTTAAACAGGCAGTCACTGGAAATTCTTGTAGGGTGGTAGTCGGCTACAGGTGATGTTTCACTTAGGAAAGTCCGCCCACCATTATCAGGCTACTCTCGGAAGAGAGAGGGAGAAATCCCTGGCTCTGGCTCAGAAACGACACGTCCTTTGAGTTGGGATGATGCTCCTGCTCAGACAGGAATTCCTGAATATCAGGAATGGTGAAACCTTTCGTGAGAAAGGCCAGTTAACCCGCTGACATCCTCAAAGGGAACGATGAAACGGTGAAACCTACAAAATCTTGCTTAAAAGCTTGATTTTGCGAGGCTGAATGAATCATTCAAACAGCCTTGGTCGGTGCAAGTTCCAAGAACGCTTAGTAGAATGCCACACAGACCATCGGCAGGTCTTCCTGCTTTGGGTCTGACAGAAGGCGGCTTATGCCATCCTACACTTAATCTTAAAATGGAAATCGAAAAATTATTGGAGCAATCCTGGAGGAACCTGCGGGAAGTTTCCGAACAGTTATTAGAAGATGCTGCCGAATTGATGGACAGAGAGACAGTAGATGTAGTCAGATATAATCAAGTGCTAGCAGACTGCTGCTACAAACAGCTGCAGACCAAAAGATATTTAAAAAGGTAGATTTTAGAGAAAATATGAGCCGAGACAACAAGATCAGGATGCCTTCCGGACAGGGGGGTTTAACTCGCTATTTTGATGAATACCATTCTAAAATTGAATTCAGCCCAGGAGCAGTGATTGTTCTCTGTGTAATCATTATGATCATCGTCATCCTTTTCCATTATTTTGGTAAGGCTTGGCTAGGAGGATAAAAGATGTTTCCAGGAGTCAATCCCAGACAGATGCAGCAGATGATGAAGAAGATGGGTATCCAGCAGGTGGAAATCCCAGCAGTGGAAGTAATCATCCGGACTGCAGATAAGGAATTGGTGATCAAGAATCCGACCGTATCCAAAGTCAATATGATGGGGCAAGAAACGTTCCAGATCAGTGGAGAAGTAGAAGAACGCGAGCAAATCACCACACCACAGATCTCTGCAGAAGATATCAAAATGGTCATGGAGCAGACAGAAGTTAACAAAGAGACTGCTGAACAGACCCTTAAAAAACACAAAGGCGATCTTGCCGAAACAATCTTGGATTTAAAAAAAGAAGAGTGAAGGGAATGATTTTTCCCGTTATCTTTTTATAATTCCAAAACATTCCTGTAAGGTTTATGGAAAAATTCCAGCTCCTGAAGGAAGAAGCTCTCAAAAATTATCGCATGGCTGACCATATGCTCAACGTCACCTATCCTTTGGTGCACGATACTAAGTTGTTGTTAGGGGTTGCCGATAATCTTTTCCTGGCCCTCACCCACACCCTGGGTTCAATCCTCCATTACGAATTCAATTTCAAACGGGTTCCCTCATTTGAGGATAATTTCGACAGCAAACTTAGGGTATTTCGTCAGGACTGTCTTCACAGGTATAAGATCCGGAAGGAGTATATCGACCTAATGAAAGAGATGAAAGAGATCATCCTTTTGCATAAAACCAGTCCAGTAGAGTTCAGGAGGAAAGACAGGTTTGTGATTTGTACAGACAAATATCAGATCAAAGCCATCACTGTAAACCAATTGAAAAGTTATCTGCTGAAGACTAAGGAATTCATGAGTATTGCTGAGATGATCACTAAAAAAAATGAGAGCATGTATCTAAAAGATAGGTTAAAGAGCGTTTAAAATGAATGAATCTTTGATTGAAGCGAGAGAAGAGATGAAGCGGCTGGAACACATCATCCATGTGACTTTAAAGTACACCCGAACTATTGATGTGATCCGCAATGCTTTGACCCGGCTGATCAGCTCATTTGATTTTATCATTGAAGCTTTCTTGGAAGATGCCCAGAAAAAGAAACTGGTTCCCAGCATCCCAAAAAGTCCTTCTCTAAAAAGCAGTCTGCTGATCAATACTTACTCTGAAGATAAAGAGATCCTGAAGTTCATCACATTCTACACTTTTTTGAGAGATACAATCAATGCTGATCATGAAAAAAGAGAGGAATTCCGCCGGCATGTGACGATGGTTGTCGATTTCCAGAACAAGACTACAGAGATTGACATCGACAATCTGGAGACCTGCGAAAGGGTCATCTTCCAGTTCTTTGATTATGCCCAGGACTTCTTGAAGGAAGACCTTGAAGATGACTAGATTTATCGCCTTTGTTTCCGGAAAGGGAGGTGCTGGAAAGACTACTGCCGTACTTAATCTCGGCCAGTCTCTCACCCTTTTAGGCAAACGTGTCCTACTTCTTGACGCCAATTTTCTCACCCCCAATCTTGCTTCTCATCTAGGTGTTCTTTCTCCTTCAGTTACTTTGAATGAATTCCTGCAGAATAAAAGATCCATCCATGAAAGCATAATTTTTCATCCCTCCGGATTAGCTTTTTTGACCGCAGGAATTTCCTATCAAGAAGCCAGGCACAGCCAAGCCAGAATTGCAGAGATCATCGAGCATCTTGACCATCTGGCGGATTTTGTCTTGGTAGACTGCCCCGCAGGAATTGGTTCTGAATTGAGCAAGATTCTTGCCCACACTGATGAAACTATCATCATTGCTAATCCCAACCTTAGTTCAGTTGTTGATGCACTTAAAGCCATCGAATTGGCCAAAACACATAACAACAGCCTGCCTGGATTTATCCTCAACATGACTAGCAAAGGAAAACATGAACTCAAAGCAGAAACTGTGGAGAATACTCTCAATCTACCTTTAGCTGCAAACATCCCCTTTGATAAAAAAATAAAAAAAGCTTTATATAAGCAAGCGCCTTCAGTATATTTATACCCAAGATCAAAATCATCCAAGCGGTTTTTAGGCTTGGCCAAAGAGATGATTAGATAAGATGCACCCAGAAAAAAGAGCGGAACTGTTAAGAAAAGGTTGGGGAGAGGAAGAACTCAAAAAAGCAGAGGCTATCCTGGAGAAAACTGCAACTCAAGAACTATTTTTCTCTAAAATCATCTTCTGGTCGGCGTTAGTTGTGATTATTTTTGCCAACTTGATTATTTCATTAGTATTAGTGCCTTTCCTGATCGTCCTGAATCAATGGGCGTTATATTTTACTGTAATCATTCTGGCAGGAGTGATTGGTTTTCTGTATAATTTCCTGGTCCTGGATATGGGTCATCTGGAAAAGAAGCACCATCTTATGGCTGGAATTATTATTCCTGTTCTGGCTTTAGCCAATATGATCATCATGGTGCTGGTCTCTAACCGCTTCATTGCGGAATTGGATTTACATAATGTTCCTCATAATCCCTGGATGATCGGACTGGTCTTTGCAGCAGCTTTCATTACCCCATATCTAATCGACAAGCTGAGGGGAAAACATTACATACCTGAAAAGAAATTAACTTCCTAAGCCGATCAATACAACTCCTAGAATTATCCCTGCCAACCCCAGATATTTCCACTTGTTCATCTTCTCTCCAAGAAATTTTACAGAGAAGATTGTGGTCCAGAGATATGTCGTGGATACCAAAGGATAGATCACACTAAGTTCTTCTTTCTTCAAGGCCAAGACAT
>JBDREV010000006.1:0-2477 GCA_043819375.1 Candidatus Woesearchaeota archaeon | reverse complement strand
CGAGACTAATATTGGAGATATTTTTAATGATAATAAAGGTTCAGTTTATCTCCAGACTCTATTGGATACTGAAGATGATGCTGAGACGATCATTTCCACATTGGAATTCATTTCCGGCAAGAGAAGGGCTGGGATAACAGGTTATACTGCTGGATGGAGTCAAGCTTCCTTGAGTGATGCTTTAAAACAGCGTGGGCGGTTTCCAAATGGGGCGGCTGGGTTCGATTATGACGATGATGAATTCCATATCCTTGGTAGTAACAACATCGGTTGCCCTGGTTGTTCTCGTGGGGTGTTGGTTACGCCTTAGGCGCGCAAAAAAATTTAAGGGAAATAAAAAAAATGGTAAATCAACGATTTCAGCAAGCTTTGGGAAAAATCAGGGAAGAGCAGGAATTCTTTAGGGAGATAAGACTGTCCGAACAGTCAGGCTCGTCAGGAGGAAGCATAGACCTGCTAAACCACGAACTGAACATCAATTATGATCCTGAATTTGTTAAAAAAATCTGTGACAAAGATGCTGAAGAATTCCTAAAGAAAAAAAACATTCCTAAAAGGGAAGTATTGGAAACTTTAGTTGCTGATTTACTTCACCACGAGATTGGCCACAGGGGGAGCAGGAAATATTCCGGCTGTCCGGCAGATGTCAAAACTCTCTCTGAAAAGTTTCTTGATCCAATCTATGAAGTGACAAAAATAGAGAATAAAAATCAATTAGCATATTTTGCTAATATGCTTACAGACATCATCAATGATACTACTATCAAACGTCTTGACCATGAAGAAGGCCTTTCGGATTATGCCGGTTTTTATCTCTTCCTGAAAGAGCAAGGGGTGACGGCTGGAAAATTTTCTAAGCTCTACGAATCCTTTGCCAGGCTAAGCCTTTATTTTAATGGAGATCAAAATGACAAGAAACTTTTGGAACAGTATTTAAGCTATGATCCCGAGGTTAACACCGCTATCAGGAATTTTTTAGAAAGGACCGAGATTTCACAGATGAAAACTGTTGTTCATCAAGGTTCAAAAGAGATAAAAGTAAGAAACCGGCCGGCAATCAGGGAATATTTGATGGATGAAAAAAACTGGGAAAAAATCTCAACGATATTTGCAGAAGAATTTTTTAAATTTATGGAAGAGCAGCCGAAAGAAAGATTGTTCGGTTCCAGCGGAAACCAACAGCAGCAAGACAGTTCTTCTGGCAGCCAAGATACCTCACAGCAGCAAGGCGGCTCTTCTGGTAATCCTTCAGAAAATTCTGATCCTGAAAACGCATCAGAACAATTGTCTGAACTTATCGCTAAAGAGTTGGCTAACCAGTTTAGTAATGATAACGGTTTCGGGAGGGAATTGCAGCAGCAGGATACTCTCCGGAAAATCATCCGGGGAAGAAAAGCTGGTTCTGGTCCAGGCTGGATGACCAACTTTGAGCATTTAGTAAATTATTATGAACTACTGGCATCAGATAAATTGTTTGAATTAACTGTTCCTCCGCAGGAAGGCAGATCTTATCCTTTGGTTGATCTTGGACAAAGAACTTTTGATTTTGAAGATGATGCTCCTAGAGATATTCGCGGCATCTTCTTTGACCGCGACAGTAAAAGCATTGAACTTTACGTTGCCCGGCATCTTTATGAAATTAACGTCAGAGTAAAAAAGGAAAGAAGCGATACTCCAGACATCGTCTTCGGTTTGCTCGACACTTCAAGTAGCATGTTGGACCAAATGCCTAAAGGCCTTAGACTTGGCGAAGCAGTCAATCCAAAAAGCTATCCCCAATGGAAGGTAAATTCAAAGTATCACGTTTCACTGATAGCTTATTTCATGATGGTTGAACGGTTCAGTGAACTAGGGATATACGAATCAGACGCTTATTTTGCTAATTTTAGTTATGACACTGTTCTTTCTAAAGGTTTGATGAATTCCAAGATTGAAGCTTTGTGCCCGCAATTTGGCGGGACGATGATTGATCTAAATAAAATTGAAAAAACTCTCTCTAAAAAAGGAACATTAGTGTTCACCATTTCTGACGGAGAGATTGGAAATGAAAAAAATTTGTCAAAAAAAATTATTGACATCGCTGAATATAATCCTTGTTTTCATGTCCAGATTGGAAACCATAGTAGTTTTAGCAAAAAGTTAGAGAGATCAGGCGTATATGTTAAATTGGTCCAGGAAGAAAAAGATTTATATGACTTTGTTATCGACTTGACTGAATATTTAGGCGGAGGCAAAAGTTAGCTATTTTAAAAATGACATTTCCAAAAATTGATTTCAGCAAAATACTGCCTATTCCTACTTTGGAAGAGTTTGCCAGGAAGCAGGAACTTTGTTTGGATGAAGTTTCTGCTGATAACGGCAGGAAAAGAACCCAAGACGACTGGTTCAAATACTGGTCAAAGATCAAAGACGGCCGAGTGATGGCTTCTATGGGCGATTTGTATACTTCGTTTAAATTAATCAAGAAGATGCGTGAA
>JBDREV010000005.1:0-2305 GCA_043819375.1 Candidatus Woesearchaeota archaeon | reverse complement strand
CAAATCTTCCATCTTAACCGGAACCAGTCCGGAAGTGATCTTATGGATCAAGGATGAGGAAGGCAAAGGCTGTCCCTTGGAGAGAGACACTTCAGGATTATTCCCTCTGAATACTGGAGCTGGCTTGGTAGAGAATGTGCTTTATCTCTGTGATTAACTTTTACATAACTACTCTTTTTTCTTATTCATCTCTTTAATCAGTAAAATTTTTAATATAAACAATTATAAAAGATTTTATCTTTCTGAACAAAACAATGGCTTGGAAAATAAAAGAGAAGTGGAGATATCAACCGATAGATTATCAACCTCTAGAGATTCTTTATGATTGTCATGATCTTCCCAGTTCAAACCCTGAAGCGAGAGAAGAGTTTTTGAAAAGAGAGATACCCCTTAATCTATTTGTAAATAAGGAATATCTGATGATCACCCGAATCAGGAGAGGAAATGATGGTGCCTTGAATCTGTTAGAAGAAGCAGTGATACAAGCACACCAAGAAAAAGTTCTGAAACTACCCTTTACCAAGACTAACCGTAATTTTACTGTTGGGTATAACTGATTCCCTCTCGAATCTATCGTAATATTTATATATACTGATTTCTTTATTGGAGATAATTAAGATTAAAAAATTTGAGGTGAATAAGATGAAGTCTAAAAAAGCGCAAAGTCTTTCTTTAACCACAATCATCGTAGCGGCTTTAGCTCTGATTGTTTTAGTGGTATTAGTGATGATTTTTACCGGACGGATCAGTGTCTTCAAGACAGGAGTGGAAAAGTCTGGGGAAGTAGAACTGACTGCTCTGAAGATCAGTTATGGTGATTGCCACCCCACTACTGCCAAAGAAGCTTCTTTTATTGATTCAATCAGTAAAGCTACTTCCGAAACTGATAAAGAGACAACCCGCAGTATCTTGAAAGCAGATATCAGTGCCTGTAAGTCATATCTTGATGAAACAACTTGCAGCGGAGCAGGCTGTACCTGGAAGTAAAAATGAAAAAAGCACAGGGGAACACCTTTTGGATTATCATTACAGCAGTGATTGCTTTGATTGTGCTGATTATCCTGCTGTTGATCTTTACTGGGAAGACCACTATCTTAGAAGCAGGACTGCTCAGTTGTGAATCTAAAGGTGGTGATTGTACAACCTCTACAGGTAATCCTTGTCCCAGCGGTTTTTTAGAATCATCAGCATTCAGCTGTAAGGATACCACTAAGATCTGCTGTTTAGGAATCAAGAACACAACTGGTTAAATGACAAAAACAGCCCAGCAGGCCAGCCTGAGCAAGATTGTAGTGATTATCTTGTCGATCCTGTTAGGTCTGCTTTTTTTATATTTTATCTATCAATTGAGAGGTAAATTGACCCCATGAACAAACAAGCGATGGAGATGTGGCAGATTGTGCTGCTGATCTTAGTGTTGATCTTTCTACTAGTAGTAATTATTTGGTATGGATTTTTAGGGGGAGAATTAGGCAACTTACTAAATAAGTTCACAGATATTCTATAATGGCAGCCACAAAAATAGTCTATTACATCATCCCATTGGTGGTTTTAGTACTCATGGTGATGTGGCAATATGGTCCGGATGGATTGTTTGATGATCTGAAAGGTTCGGTGAAAGGGATCCTGAATGTTTCAGTGGGTTCAGAAAAGATGATTGCCGGCAAGCCCACCTCTCCAGGAAATGAAGCAGAGGCAATCAAGAATTTAGTTGATACGATCAAACAGATGGCCAAAACAAAAGATACTAATTGTTTTCTTAATTATGGTGGGTTACCGGAATTACAAGGCTCTTCTCTGACTCTGCAATTGAAAGGAGATAAACTAGCTGTAGTAGTCGGGGGAGGGGCCGGAGGAAAACAGGAAGTGTCTTACGAAGAGATCTCCGGAATAAAGCCTTGCGTGATCGCCGGTAAAGGAAACAGCGCGTATCTCACCAAGTCTACTGCGGCGAACAGTAAGAATTTTGCGGATAATTTTTATGATAATTTTTTGAAAGATGGTGCTTATTGTCAAGGTTGCAATAACTGGCAATGTCCAGAAGGATGCAAAGTTCCTTATTGGCTTGAGATCAACACCTTAACCTTATCCGGAAAACAGATTCAGTATACTGATCTGTTAGGTATACAGGATTTTCAGCAAGAGAAAAATTTTGAAGATGGCGGCTGGCTCTACAAAAATAATGATGGTTATGTTTGCCTTTTCCCTACAACTTTGACCAGCAATGATGCTGATGGTCTGGATAATGATTACACAGCTGGTTTCGGAACGAACAGTATCCTTTCCCGAACAAGCCATGGGCTTG
>JBDREV010000004.1:0-4322 GCA_043819375.1 Candidatus Woesearchaeota archaeon | reverse complement strand
GGAAAAGGAATCGCGTCCTTGATGTTGTCCAGACCGCAGATCCAGGCAATCACTCTCTCTACCCCAAAACCAAAACCTCCATGAGGAACAGAACCATAACGCCGGGTATCCAGATAAAACTCATATTCAGTCGGATCCTCTCCGTCTTCCTTGAGCCGTTTCTTGATCTTCTCAATATCAGATTCCCTCTCTGAACCTCCGATAATCTCTCCATAATGTTCAGGAGCGATAAAGTCAACACCATTGACAACTGGTTGTTTAGGATCGCTGTCAGCAGGCTCCTTCATATAGAACGCTTTCACTTTTTTAGGATATCTAGTAACAGCAATAGGTGTGTCAAACAACTCACTAAGATTGTCTTCTTCAACAGTACGTAAATCTTTTCCCCAGGGAAGATCTAATTTAAATTTCTCTTTTAACAGTTTCAAGGACTCTGTATAAGTCATCCTGGGAAATCTCTTCTTGATGGTCGGCTCAAGCTTCTTCCAGTCTCTTTCCAGGATTTCCAGCTCAGGTTTATTTATCTCCAGCACTCTCTTGACCACATACTTGATCAAAGCTTCTCCATGATCGATAATCTCATCAAAAGTTCCCCAGGCCATCTCCATCTCCGCATGCCAGTACTCAGTCAGATGACGAGAAGTCTTTGATTTCTCAGCTCGAAAGCTGGGAGCAATAGTATAGATCTTTTCCAAAGCAAAGATAGCTGGTTCTGCATAAAGCTGCCAGGTCTGAGCCAAAAACACACCTTCCTGGCCAAAATAATTTACACCAAATAATTCGCTGCCTCCTTCGCATTGGACAGCCTGAAAGATTGGAGAATGATATTCATAGAATCCTGCTCCTTTGAAATATTCATCAATCGCTCCAAAGACTGTGCTTCGGATCTTTAGGATAGCAGTCATCTTCCTGCTTCTCAGCCACAGATGCCTGTTATCTGCCAGGAATTCAACAGACTGGTCTTTGTTAATGGGATAATTGTCACTTTCTCCAACAACCGCATATTCTTCCACCTGCAGCTCATAACCTGTAGGAGCACGTTCATCCTTCTTGATCTCTCCAGTAAGTTCCAAAGCAGATTCAACCTGAATCTTATCGATCTCATCCCAGCTATCTTCAAAATTATCTTTCTTCAGTACACATTGGATGATGTTTGTAGAATCTCTTAAAACAATAAATTTCAATTTGTTAGATCCTCTTTCCCGATAGACCCAACCATGGATAGAAACGTTTCCTTTGCCTTTATCCATCGCTTCTTGTATAGGTATGAATTTCATTTGGAGAGTTATTTCAATCAATCTTATAAAGTTTTTTATATTGAACAGAAAATGAGACCCCATGCCAAACTTTTGGAAGATTGTCAACCAAGTGATTGATGAAGCCGATGTGCTGCTGCTTCTGCTAGATGCAAGACTGATTGAGGAGACCAGGAATAGAGAGATTGAAGACAAGATCAAAAGACAGGAAAAACCATTGATCTATGTCATCACTAAAAGTGATCTAGTTGATAAAGAACAAGCTGAAAGAGATAGTAAGAAATTATTTCCTTCAGTTTTTATTTCTGCTAAAGAACATCAAGGAACGAATAAGTTAAGAGAAAAGATTCTTGTTGAAGCTAAAAGACTAAGGATTGAGCTGGTTACGGTGGGTGTTTTGGGCTACCCCAACGTGGGAAAATCTTCTTTGATCAATGCTTTGAAAGGAAAAAAAGCTGCCCGCACCAGTATCTTAGCTGGTTACACCAAAGGGGTCCAGAAAGTTAAAGCTGGTAAAAGAATCCTTCTTCTTGATACTCCTGGAGTCATTCCATACAAAGAAAAAGACCATTTTAAGCATGCCCTGATTGGAACTTTAGATTTTACTAGGATCCAAGAACCAGACATGATTGTGCTCCGACTTTTAGAAAAATTCCCGGGAAAGGTAGAAAAATTTTATGGTGTTGAACAGCAGGAAGATCTGGAGGAGATTATTGAAGAGATAGCTATCAAAAAAAATATCCTGATTAAAGGCGGCAAACCAGATCTGATCAGAACTGCTATCATGATCTTAAAAGATTGGCAAAAAGGAGAGATCAACTAAGGATTTTAGCTTCTACCCTGATCTTAGGCTGATTCTGCTTAGCAGAGATATTGACTAAAACGTATTCTTTTATTCCTTCGGCTTCTGCATATTTCTTGGCAGCTTCCTCTGTACTGAAAGTCTTCGGCCTAGACCTAGTTCTCTTTTTAAGAGGGATCCTGTTCTTCGACTTTCTCCATTGCTTGGTGTGTAATTTAGCCATAGTTACCTCCAACTTAAGGGAGATATATAAAGTTTACGATTATGAGGAAGAACAATCACTCCAGATCATCATAAGCTGTTGCCCTTTTCAAAGAGTCTTCATATTCCCCTAGGAAGTCATCGACGCTCTTGTATGCCCCTATAACTATAACCTCATCAAGAAGATCGTCTGTCTGCCTTTCTTCAACAGCTGGAGCAGAGACTAGCTCATAATCAGTTATCAGATCCTGAACGTAACGCTCTGCCTGATATGTCTCAATAACAAACGCTTCAGGCAGATAGGTATCTGTCCTCTTGACTTCTTCTTCTAAAGAAATCGGCGGCGAACCGCCGCCGCCGTCATCATCAGAACCGCTCAGCTCTTCTAGAGAAGTGTCTTCCTGAACATTACGTTTGATCTTAGAGGAAGCTGCTGCCCTTACTACTTTTTTAGAAACCGAATTTTTGATAGAGTTCCTTCTAACAAGGCACCACTTTGGAAGAATTGTCTTCCTACCACCCCTCTCAATCTTCGAGAATCTTATATCCATATACTAATCCCTTTTATTTTTGAAGTGCTTTCTATTTATAAATTTTACTAGGAAAAAATTAGCCCCGCACGGGCAACAGATGTTTTTGTAACTCTCAAGGTACAACATTCAGTTACGAGAACTGAGGAAGAACAACTTCTAGATGTAGAGTGAAGTTGGTATAAATAGTTTTCGGTGTTGTTGTTCTGCAGAAGTGTGATTCTACGAGTCCTATCAGCGCCTAGCGCCTTGACTCACTCGTTCTTCTGTGCTAGATAATCAGTAATCACAATAAATTACTTCGGCAGAGGATCTGGGCACAAAATGGACAAGGCCGATCTGCATGTACATACCACTATCTCTGACGGCACATTTTCGCCTTCTCAAGTTGTTTTTATCGCCGCCAAGATAGGTTTACAAGCGATAGCTATTACTGACCACGACAGTGTTGGCGGGATAGACGAAGCTACGGAGACATTGCGTAAATATTCTAACCACATCAATGTGGAAATCATCTCCGGAGTGGAAATCAGCACCGACTTTCCAAATGGCAGGATGCATATTCTAGGTTTCTGCATTAATCATGGAAATGCAGACCTCAATGCTTTGCTGGAAAGGGGGAAAGAAAGCAGAAAGAATAGAGAATTGGGTATCATCGAAAAGCTTAATTCACTGGGAATGTCTATCACAATAGATGAAGTTCGGGCGATTACTGGGAAGAAGGACCTAAGTAGGCCGGAATTCGCCAAAGCACTGCTACACAAGAAATGCGTTGCAGATATTCACGAAGCGTTTTCAAGGTACCTAAAAAAGGGAATGCCTGCCTACGTAAGGAGGGACAAAGTAGGGCCAGCAGAAGCTATCGATGCGATTAGGGCCGCCGGCGGGATACCTGTCCTTGCTCATCCAACACAGTTGAAGCTTGGGACAGAAGATCTGAGAGAACTGATTGCTGATCTCGTGCCTAAAGGACTACAGGGGATTGAGGTGTATTATC
The DNA here is from genome assembly GCA_043819375.1 of Candidatus Woesearchaeota archaeon. Lineage (GTDB taxonomy): Archaea > Nanobdellota > Nanobdellia > Woesearchaeales > GW2011-AR9 > JBDREV01. Next base: position 536 of record JBDREV010000004.1, on the reverse strand, counting down.
CGAGTCACACAAGGAGCGAGACAGACGACTATACGAGAATCGCAGAACAACACCATCTGATCCAGACTGGTGGTTCTGACTTCCATGGCCTTGAGAAGCCAGCTATCTGGCTGGGGCAGGTCACTGTTTCATACAGACTGGTGGAACTCTTGAAGAATCAATCCAAATCTTCTAATATTCTTCTTTCTAATTCACGATCCTCTTCTGGCAACAAAGGGATTAGCGATTCATAGTACTCATACGCAGTTGCACAACCATATTGACATATTCTACTTCCCAGTTCATATAGACCCTCTCTAATACATTGATATATTTCTTGATACTGCGGGTTGCCAAGATCTGGTTCTATTCCTATTTCTTTGATATAATCTGCAATATTCCACCATCCCAGATGCGCAATGTCTATTTTTTCCATAGCAGGTCAGTGATTCAATTGCTTATAAATCTTATGAATATCTTTGAAAGCGCTGCTTCCCTCACTCCAAACAATACCACTCATACCTCTCCCTGAATACCTTGATCACTTCCTCCTTCAG
>JBDREV010000003.1:0-2442 GCA_043819375.1 Candidatus Woesearchaeota archaeon | reverse complement strand
ATGGAATATATAGAACAGGATTATTTGGTTGATACTTACTTTGCTGGCTGTGAACATCTGCTCGACGAGATCTATGATTATGCTTTGAAGCATAAGATATCTAATAAGTTGGTTGATAATGAGCTGCACCAAAAGTATTTTTCCGGGAAGAAGAGAAGATTGGGTGAAAAGAGAGAATATGGGCTGAAAGTAAGGCTGCTGGATCAAGTGCACTCAGAGCTGGAAAAGATGGTTGGTTGAAATGCTAGCTGAGTTGATTGCTAAGCCGGAGACTGATCTGGTCAGTGCTTTAGAAGACAGGATCAAGTTTGCTGGCAAGTTCTATGATCTGAGATTGGAGAAGACAGTCTTGGCGTTGGCTGATCATCATTATGTTTTTGATAATTTCTATACACAATTGACTTTCCTGGATGAGATGTGGGTCTTGGCTAATCTGTCCTGGAAGATCGGTCGGCAGGATATCTATCTGGATGTTGTAGGTATGTTGGGGAAATATGACCCTTATCAAAGCAAAAATTCTTTAATCAAGGGATTAGCCTATTACGATGCTGTGGAACGATCAACTTCTCTTTTGGAATTGGAAACGGTGGTTGATAGTGCTAAGTTTTATCTTGGAAAGGATGAGCTGGCCAAGCGTTTTAAAGGAATCTTAGGGGAATTGAGTGCTAAAAAAAGAGTTTATCTGGGGAAATTGGAGCGGCACAGGAAGAAGATCACTGCTGAGATTGAAGTTTTGGCTGGGAAAGCTGATCTATTGGTCAAAGACTGGGAATTGAGCCAGGCTGCGTCTTTATATGAACGAGCTGAGGAATTAGCTGAATATCAATTGGGGAATAAAGAGCTGGCTGTTGAGCTTAGAAAACGTTTTCGGAGCGTCTCGGAAGAGTTGGTGGTTGAAGAGAAGAAGAACTCTTTCTAAAAAAAAACAAAACTTTTTTAAATAACTACCCTAAAGTGGGTAAAATGGATGAAAAATTGAATAATCTGATTGAACGGATCTTCACTGATTATAAGAATGATACAAGAGTATTTGTTAAATATCTGTCTGTACATGATTATGCTAAGATGGAATTTGATTATGATCTAAAACATCTTTATACTTTGAGGATGAAAGCAGTGAAGGTGAGATGATGGCTTGGTTCAAGACTCCGGAGGAAGAGATCAGGGAGAGAAATCCTTTTTATGATTCAAAGAAAGGGGAGTATAACTTTGAGGGATTTTACCAGCGGCCACAGGAACGAGCAATCCAGAATACTTCTTTGATGAGTTCTTATGTGGTTGATTTTATCTCTAAGAGAGAAGAGAGTCTGGAAAGAAAAGTTGAAGAAGAGCGAAGAGAATTAAGAGAAGCTTGGATGCCCAAACCTGGATATAAGGGACATTTAGTGGTGGATACACAGGTTCCAGTGATTGGAGAAGTGAAGCCACAACCAAAACAATTGACTTTTTTTCCTAATTTTTATCCGGAGAGAAAGATTGAACATTACGAGCCGAGACTGTTTGTTCCCCCTAAAAAAGAAGACACTGTTTTACTTCCATAATCTTTTTATATTTAGTTTTCTTTCTCTATTAAAAAGGTGATAAAAATTAAAGCAATTATCTTATCTGGTGGGTATGCTACCCGTCTTTATCCACTTACTGAAAACCAACCTAAATCTTTGTTGAATATTGGTGATAAGCCGATGATCGAGCATATTGCTGATCAGATCAGCAAGATCAAAGAAGTGGATAAAGTCTATGTAGTTACCAATCACCGTTTCTATGATTCTTTCCGGGCTTGGGCCATGGACTACAAGACGGAGAAGAAAATTAAGGTAATCAATGATGGTACTTTGAAAAATGAAGATAGGCTGGGGGCTGTGGGTGATCTTAATTTTGTGCTCAAGGAAGAACTGATTGATGACGAAGTGCTGATGATCGCTGGAGATAATCTGTTCGGTTTTAAGTTAAATGACATGGTCAAGTATTTTCAGAAGAAGAAAGGATCTGTGCTGGCTTTCTATGATATGAAAGAGAAGAAGAAAGTGGCTAAGAAGTTTGGAGTTGGGATTTTGGACAAGGAAGAGAAGGTTGTTGATTTTGAGGAGAAACCGGCTGAACCTAGAAGCACTTTAGCTGCTACCTGCTGTTATCTGTTCTCTAAGAAAGATGTGGGATTAGTTGGAGAATATATCCGCATGAGCAACAAGTGGGACAATCCAGGCGATTTTGCCAAATGGCTGATGAAGCGCAGTGTTATCTATGGCTATGTTTTCAAGGAGCACTGGTTTGACATCGGCAGCTTTGAAGGACTGGAAGAAGCGAATAAGTTTTACAAAGGAAATTAGATAATTTCTCCTGTCTGATGAATTTTATTTATTAATATGCTGGGGAGGAATAATTATGGATAGATTATTGTCTTGATTTTTGAGACAAACATAGCTGCTTTGATCCTTAACTGTT
>JBDREV010000002.1:0-4908 GCA_043819375.1 Candidatus Woesearchaeota archaeon | reverse complement strand
AATATGTGTTTTCTTACAGATCTGACAAGTATATCTCAGATCGGTCTTCTTAGAGGTCTTAACTCCAGTCTTTTTCCATTTGGCAATGGCTGGACGAGAGAACCTACCTAAGTTTCCGCTTCCTGTTCTCCTTCCTCGTTTCTTGGTCCGAGTCTGTGAACCGTGAGTTTGTGTATGGTTCTTGTTCAATCCCTTGAACTTCTGGTTGATCACTTTATGTGCTGTATGAGTCTTACAGAACGGACACATCCTCTTCATTTGTTTAGGAATTTTCATGTTATGCTTGGAGACTTTGTCTCCGGCATCCTAAAAATCGGCAGTAAATAGCAGATTTTTATGATTTTAATGTTTAGAATGAATGTGATTTAAAAAAGTTTCTGTTCTAAAGAAGAGATAGGCTGCCAGTTATTTTATCAATCTCTTCTTCATCATCTGGACCAATAGCCACTGCTGTCTTGGTTCCTGGAGCGATTACTGTCTTTCCAGCATCAGTGATCAAAGAACAAGCCAGCCCTTCTTCCTTAGCCTGCTGGAAGTACCTGATCAATTCTTTTTCATCTTTCACTTTCAGGACAATCTTAGCCATACCTTCTCTTCGCCAGGCTTTGACTCTGCTTTCATCTGATTTCAGGACAGCTTCTACAGAAGCATGGGCAGCTTGGGCAGCAGCTTTCCCTTTGGGGAGCTTCAAGTCCTGACGCAGGAGAATGACTTGTTTATAGGTTAAATCTGACATAAAAAGATAGAAAGAAAAGGTAATTTAAAAAGTTACCTAAGTGTACCCCATTCCTTATCAAAGAGCTTATTGAAGTAATCCACAAAATAAGGGGCATCAATCCAGACAGCACAATCATATTCGTGATGGATCTTTTTATCTTCAGTAAGCATCAATAGCAATTCCTTATTATCGACAATGCAGAAACGGGCTTCACTCTTAGACTGTTTGACATCAGCAATCTTGGAGAATTGGGCCATATGTTCTTTATTAGCGTCATTAGTAACTGTTACCCGGATTTTGATTCCTTTTTGAGAAGCTTTTTTTAAGGCTAAATAAAGGGCTTCGCTCTTTCTTTCCAGGCCTTTTCCAGTAGTGACCAAGGTGATTGATTTCTGGGCTCTCTTGATCATGGTAGCCAGATGCTCATAGATCTTCTTTCTGCTCCTGAAGGAACCAGATTTATCAGTTGGATCTACCATCTTGACTCCTTGGGTGTGCAGTATGTCCAGATCTCCGAGAATTTCACTTTCCCCCAATTGTTCAAGAACGTTGGTTTTCTGTTCAGCTTCTTCCAACACTTTTTTCTTTACTCTTTCTACCACTTCTTGGGGAGGGACAGCCAAGTATTTGATGGGCTTGCCCACTTTGACAATGATAAAACCTTTTTTCTCCAAGCTCTCTAAAACATCATAAGCTCTGCTACGAGGTACATTGGAGATATCAGAAAGTTCTCCAGCGGTGGAGATTCCTCGGGACAATAAAGCAACCCACAGTTTACTTTCATAACTATTTAAGCCAAAATCTTTTAATTTGTTCAGGAAATCTTTTTGGACGATCATTTTTTTTGATTCCTCACTATTGTGTATAACCTTAGAACCCCTTTTGAATATAGGTAAGAGAAGGCAGTTATTTATAAAGTTTTCGGTGATTATTTACTTTATAGTAACTACAATGTTAAAAGAAAAATTAAAATCAATTAGGTAAGGGCCTTTTGATGGTGATCGGAATCACTCCCGCATCAAACTCTTTCAGAGCAATCCGGATAGGGTTAAAATTGAGCTCTTCCAGCTCTTTCTTTTCCATCTTAAGAAGAAAGGGTGCTCCCATTGCCAGCTGCAAAGCTCTGCTTCCCACCATTCTAGCCCGTTCATATTTTGTGTATTTGATATCAGCTTCCATTTTATTTAGCTAAAGCTTTGTCCAGCTGCTCCCGCAAAAATTTAGATTTTGCCGTAGCCAGATCGATCATCTTAGAGATGACTTCTAGAGAGAGAGGTGCATCTCCTCCTTTTTGGAGAGCAGAGATAATCCCGTTTGCATCCATGGTTGCAGTCAATCTAGCCTCATAGACTTTCTCTTCTTCTTTAGTTGGATCGATCATCAAAGAATTCTTGATCACATAGACTGTAACAGGTAAAGGCTCTTTTAATAATGGAAGAGGCTGATCAGTCTTGGTCTTATAATCAATTACTCCTGTGGCTGGATCATGTACTGGGAAACGAGCAGATTTCAAAGCTGCTAAAGCAGCCAGACCCGCAGCGTCAAACAGGTTGCCGTCATCATTTACTGTAACTAAGTCGATGCTGACAAACCAGGCTTTTTCTCCGTGTTCCAAACATAATTTCTTTAGGTCAATCGTTTTAGCTTCTCTGATACCTCGATCAACAACCCGAGCCAATTCGATTGCATATATCCCTGGCGGACCAGATTCGTATTCTGGACTGCTTAATGGAGTTAACTCTGCATTGATCATGATACCTCCTTCATCAGGAGTATCATTGTAGGGCTTCTCAAGGGAAAGTTTCACACCAGCTAGGATTACAGTATTACCAATCTGCACTCTAGACGAACCTTCAGCAGTCTTAGAGATATTTGTTTCAATGATGATTGGCTGGCGGTAATCTTCTAAATTACGTTGATCTAGCCTTTTGTTCTGTACAGCTAAATTGGAAATTGTTTCTTTGTTGACAATCATTTTTCAATCCTATATTTTTCTTTTAGTGCTTTGATCTGAAGTTGGTAAATCTGCTCGGAGGTGGTCTGGGCTAGTTCCAGAGCTTGGAGCAGATCTTCTTTGGAGATTTCACCATCCATCTGCAACAGGCAGATTTCTTTGGTGTTGTGTAAGATGGCCACAGGGATATCAGAGACGATGGCAGGATAAGATTCTTCACCATAGTTCAGATCAGCAACCACAGTACCATCTACCTGTCCAACAGCCACAGAACTGACCATATCCTTCATCGGGATTCCTGCATCAGCTAAGGCAATTGAAGCTGCAGAGATACCTGCACATCTTGTTCCCGCATCAGTCTGAGGAAGCTCCACAAAGACATCCACTACTGAATTTGGGAATGCGGTCAGATCAAGTACAAGTGATAAAGCATTGTTCATCACCATAGAGATCTCCTGAGCTCTTCGTTTATTTCCTGGTCTAATTCTTTCTCCAGAACCAGAGAAAGGCATCATATTATAATGACAGCGCAAAATTCCCGTCTCGGGATTCTGCAGGAATCTTGGGTAAAGTTCTCTGGGTCCATAGACTGCTGCATAAGCCACAGTATTTCCAATCTTGAAATAAGCTGAACCATCAGCATTGGGAATCACCCCAGCTTTAGCCTCCATCGGCCTAAGCTCATCAATTTTTCTTCCGTCAATTCGTTTTGTGTAAGCCATTTTAATCATTTATTATTAAGTTCTTGATCCAAAAACTTTTCTACTTTGTCAGTCAATCCTTCATAATGAGAATGCTCTTCAATGTACTTAATTGCTTTTTCAGCTAAGTATTCTCCTTCAGGTGTACCTTTGATCCAGATCAAGCCGTTCTGACCCACATCAATCTCGCATTGAGTCTTGCTTTTGACCAAGATGATCATGCTGCCAGATTTACCGATTACGCGGGGAACTTTCTGAGGACCGATCCCAATCACTCTTCCGCCGATAACCTTATGCAACCCGGGTTCTTTCATAGTCAGATCAATCAGATTCTGAGAAGTGACATTATAGATTTTAGCCACAACGTATTCTCCAATAACAATAATCTTGCTGAGATCGTCTGTCTTCTTGATGAATCTTGTAGTTGCATCTTTCACATTCAGCATAGCTGAATAAGCAGTGTTAGTGTCAACTCTCCAGCCGCTGAAAGTAATATCGATCACTTTTCCGATAATCTTATCTCCTATTTTAGGGACGTATGGCCCAGAGAGAGGAGTAAGCCGAATAGCTCTTCCAGAGATGTTGACTAAACCCATCACCTTGGAGATGATCAATTCACCTTCACGGTAAGTGTGTGGTCCAGGAAGGTAATCCATACCTTCAGCTAAAATTTCGCCAGGGGCGACAATATCTTTTTCATTAAATAGTAGTTTGCTCATTTTTCAGTCACAATAACCTCTCCATGTGTCAGAGAGTTCAATTTTTCAATGAATTCCAGCTTCAATCCAGCTGGAATTTCCACCAAAACTGTCCAACTTCCATCAGAATTCCAATCCTCTTTTAAAAGTTTACTGTTTTTTTGTACCAAAGAGTAAGCTTTGCCAGTGTAAGTTGATGGGATAGTTATAACCAGATTGGCTTGCTCAAACTTGATCGCCAGGACAGGTCTGAGCTTAGAAACAACTTCATCCAGCTGTTCTTCTGCAGGTTTATATTCATCGAGATGAACTTTTGCTTCTGCGAAAGCATTCTCAATTCGGGTTATTGGCAAAGGCAGTTTAGTATGTGGATCGACGGCATTACGATGGATCAACTCAATCAGTTTTCTGATCTTTTGTTCCCGCTGCTCAGCACGATATTCTGAAGTCAGCTGGATCTCTCCTTTCCGGATGATAATCTCAGCTATCTTCAGCGGGTCAACAGTCTTGAAATATTTTTCCAAGATCGCTTCAGAAACAAGCTCCCCTTTACGAGCATCAGAAAAGATCTTTTCCGCTTTCAGCACTTCCCGCAGATCAACATCTCCTCCTCTCTTCAGCTTGACAGCTAAATCTGGGTCAACGGAGATTTCAAAAGTATGTCCCTCTTTCTTGATCCTGGCTAGGTTAAGCTTCTCTTCCATCTTTAAGAGAATTGTTTAATCTTCTCTTTAGAGAACATCGCGTATTTCTTGTCTTTGGTGGTGATATACACTGCATCAACCCTGCTGATCTCAAAATCTTTTTTCAAAGCGTGCTTCAAAGATTCAACACACA
>JBDREV010000001.1:0-2209 GCA_043819375.1 Candidatus Woesearchaeota archaeon | reverse complement strand
TTTACTGGGAATCCCGCTGTTTGCTGGGAGACAGCCGTAAACGTTTTAGGTCGGAGCTGTCTCCGGCATCCCGAAAATCCCCTTGCATTGGATTTTCGTGATTATGGGTGGGATCTTCAGCGGGATCCTTGAGTTCTTGGCTGAGCTGTTCTAAACCTTTTTTCTGGAGATAACTGGCAGGCAAAGCCAGTTCACTGAAATCTCCTGCCATGGGTATGATTAAGCAATGAGCTGCTTGTGTCCTAGGCAAAGAACTGGCGTAGTATTTTTCTGTGGGAGAAACACTTTGGAGGGTCGCCAGTTTGTAGGCAACGCTAAACTGGTTTTCTCTGGTCTTATACACTTTCAGCCAAGAATCATGAGTATGGGCAGCCAAGGATAGATCAGCACCAACGTTCTTTCCCGCTCCGATCAATCCTTCACCGCCGTGGCCCTTGGGGTCATGCTGGACCACTAGGTTGATTGGTCCGAAGAGATTTTTGCCTTGGATATCTTTGCCGTAATCAGGAACCTGCAGGATACGAGCATTGCTGTATCCTCCGATGAAGACACGGGCATCTAAGTTGTTTTGATAGTAATCTGGCTGACCTACTTCATAGGTACAGATACCTCTGGCTTTCAATCGCTGGACGAAGAAATCAGTCTCTCTCAGTCCCAGATCTCTCAGGATCGCGTCGGCATGGTTTCCAGTGGTGACGAGATGAGCACATTTCAGATCGCTTTTCTTTAAGGTTTCATTGAGAAAACTTTCATAATAATCTGCCACCCTTTCTAAGATAACTCTCATGCTTTCTACACTACCACCTCTGGCGTCATTGGTCATCTTCAGGGCCAGCTGCAGGACCTGTTCAATATTTTCCGGTTTGAAATTGGAGAGCAATTGGAGATTTTCTCTGATCAATTTTTGTGGATCTCTTTTTTCATGATAACGATGGTCCCATCTTCTGGAATTAGCTTCGGCTGCATCTCCTCCGTTGATGTATCCCTTAGCTTGGGCTTCTTTTCCTCGGAAAGAAGTTCCTTGCAATAGTTCCTTGTAGAGAGCTAGCCATCCATCCCTGGCTAAAATATTTTCTTCTGGCGAGCCGATATGTTCATCAGCAGAAGCGCAGATGAAGGAATATTGATTTGGCTGTTTAAGTACTGATCCGTTGACAAAGTTGTGATACTGGACCCATTCAGTTCCGATCAATCCTTGCTCATTTTTGGTGAGGATAGTGATGCCGGTAACTGCTCCATTCTGGTAGCGGTCCACAGCAGCATGCTTCCTGGTGTTGATCGGCTTGCCACCACTTAGTCTGATCGGTTCTCCACCTCTGACAAAGCGGCTGACTCTATCCTGATCTTCAAAGGGAAGGGCTAAGACAATAGTGAGGTGATCCTGGCCGATTTCCGGAGAATAAGAAGATTGATTCTTGAAATTGGTCTCTGCAGGACAGTCTTTAACTTTTTGGATCTGCTTGAAGCCTATCCCTGCATGTCCGCTTTCCAGAAGCACATCAATTCCCTTCTTGACATAATCATCTAAGGAGCCATGCAATGATTTGAGCAATGATTTTTCTCTGTTCTTGATCACAGCCCAGGTCCGATGGCGGCTATGAGCATAATCAATCTTCAGACCGTCAAAATTTAGTTGGCTTGGTTGGGTGATCAATTCAATTCCTAGGCTGCTGCAGAGTGTCTTGTATTTTCCGTAAAGCTTGGTGAGAAAACGTTTGGTGAAATATTGGTGGGCAGGACGGACTTTCTTTTCTCGGTAAAGTTTCTTTTCATCTTCTTTGTCTTTGATCTTGTCTTCTAAACTGGTCAGTTTGGTTTCATGGCTTTTGATCCTTCTTTCCAAAGCATTTCTTTTTCTGGTAGGCAACTCTGGGTTGAAATCTTTCTGGGCCTGTTTGTAAGTATTTTTTAATTCCTGTCGTTCTGTCCTTAAGGTCTTGATAGACTCACTGATCTCTTTTTGGCCTCTCAAAAGCATCTCATTGACCATCGCAGAGACAGTGTATTGCAGGTCATCAGAATCTATGGAAAGGACAATTTTCTGGGCTTGAGGAACACGTTCTTTAATTTCTCTCAAACGATATTCAAGGATGTGCAGCTGTTTTTCCATCATTGTCTTGTACTGTTTTTTGTTGGGAATATTTTCTGTTTCAGCCAGACATTCCTCTTCTGATCTGGTCCAGTAGCTGAGCTCTTCATTGAGATATTC